>JAPLJQ010000146.1 GCA_026388495.1 Deltaproteobacteria bacterium
AATGAGACATTTGCATATTATCAAGACTTATACCTGGCATAATAATTTGGTCAAATGCAGAAAACTTGGAATCTCGTAACGCAGGCTTAATATGTTTCTCACTCTTGTTGGCATGGTCGAGTGCTAATTGATAATCGCCAACGGCGCTATAGATCTGTGCTGCTTGCAAATCTCTACCGCATGATGTAGGATTAGCCTTACAATTATCAGCCTCATCGCCAAAACGCTTTGCAATTATTCTTGCTCTGTCTGGTTGATTCAATCTGGCATATGCTATGCCTAATAAATACTGATATCCATCAAAAGACCACCGTCCGCCAGGCACCTTATATTTAACCAAATAATCGATGCCTTTTTGTGCATCCACAATGGCCTCGTCGAATCTGCCCAACTCTAAATGTGCCGTGGCACGTCCCATGTTTAATGAATCATTCAGGTCTCCCACCACTTGATTGTCGAGCTCAGGATATCTAATTTCATGTACACCTTGATCAATCTTTTTTTGTATCGAATCAAAGCAAGCATATAGTTTGTTGTAATCTTTAAGCATGCCATAGTAATGGCATAACCATTGTAAGTCCCGCGGAGTCATCTTATCCGGATCGCCATATTCATCTAAGAGTTGTTTTACTCCTTCTGAAGGCTTGCCTGCCAACATGCCCGCCATGCCCTTGGGCAGACTGACACATCCGGACAGCAACAAATGAAAACAAACTAAAATGACTATGATCAGTCGAACTATCAAAATATTACTTCTCTTTTCCATTGTTGACTCCTCTTGTATGAAACATGATGAATACTTAAAAACACAAAACCCAGCACTCTTTTTGAGAAACGGGGTTTCAATAGTTCTCTCATGTCAACACCCTTATAAAAAGGGTTCGTTTTTGTTGTTAACCGATTGACAATAGGTTATTCTTGGGTGTTTTTGTGGACTTATTGAGTTGAAAAGTCAAGAAAATATTTTATTGAGAACCATATGAAAGGGTGCGTATCTTTGAAAATCGCCACATGCTTTGTTACAGGAAGACACAAATACCCCCTTTATCCAGAAAAAGAGTGTTCAGGCTTTCGTATATTTCCACCCGCATTCAATAATCTGCGCCACTAATCCAGTCTATCCATTTGTATAAAATAGGGACAGCGCCCATTTTTAAAGCCTCTGAAAAAAATGGGCGCTGTCCCTATTTTAACTCTCGCTTTTATGCCTCTATGCTTTGAAGAGTTCTTTAATGGCTGTTTTGAATGGCGGAGTCGCCACTCCGGCCTCGGTAATGATAGCGGTGATGAAAGGGCTGGGCGTTACATCAAAGGCAGGATTATAGACCAAAACGCCCTCCGGTGCCGTCTTTATGCCACGGAAAGAGGTGACCTCGTCACCATTCCTCTCCTCAATAGGAATATCTTCCCCTGTCCTGATGTTCACATCAAAGGTAGATAACGGCGCCGCGATATAAAAAGGAATCTGGTGCGCTTTGGCAAGCACGGCAAGGGAATAGGTGCCGATCTTGTTGGCCGCATCCCCGTTGGCGGCGATGCGATCCGATCCGACGATGATCTTGCTGATTTTCCCCTGTTTCATCAGGAAACCCGCCATGTTATCGGTAATCAGCGTGGCTGGAATGTTTTCCTTCATCAATTCCCAGGCCGTCAGCCGCGCCCCCTGGAGGACCGGTCTCGTTTCATCGACAAAGACATGAATCCTTTTCCCCTCCTCAACGGCCGCCCGGATCACCCCCAGGGCGGTCCCGTATCCGGCCGTCGCCAGGGCGCCGGCATTGCAGTGGGTGAGAATATTATCCCCGCTCTGAATCAGTGACCTGCCGTTGACACCTATTTTCCGGTTAACGGCAATATCCTCTTCACAGATGCGGACGGCCTCGTCAATAAGAGACTGTTTTATCCGCCCGGTATCATCAGGCCCGGATATCAGGGCAGCTTCAAAACACCGCTTCATCCGCTCAATGCCCCAGAAGAGATTCCGGGCCGTGGGTCGCGTCCGGGAGAATTGCGCGCAGATATCATCAAATGCCGTCTTGAATTCCTTCTGAGAAGCAGGGAAAAGATGAAGCGTACCGAGGGCGATCCCCATCGCCGCTGCAACCCCGATGGCCGGGGCGCCGCGGATCGTCAAATCTTTAATGGCTGTAACGACTTCCCGATAATCCCGGCAGACAAGATATGTTTCCTCAAGGGGCAGGGCATTCTGGTCAATCATGACCACGGCATTGTCTTCCCAGAAAATCGTTCGAATAAGGATTGGCATAGGCGGGGATTTCACGATGATCCGGCAAGCATTTTCTTAAGGATTTCATTGACAAGGGTGGGATTTGCTTTGCCTTTTGTCGCCTTCATGACCTGACCCACAAAGAAGCCGAAGAGCTTCTCCTTACCCCCTCTGTATTGTTCAAGCTGGCCGGGATTGGCCGCAATAACCTCACCGATGGCCTTTCTCAGCGCCTCTTCGTCTGTGATCTGGACCAACCCTTTTTCTTCAATGATCTGTTTCGGCCCTTTGCCCGTTTTGTACATGTCTTCGATGACGTCCTTGGCCATCTTCCCGCTGATGGCGCCGGCTTCAATGAGGAGAATCATCTCCGCCAGGGAACCGGGAAGGATGGGACAATCCCTGATATCCCGCTTTTCTTCGTTCAGGAACCGAAGGACATCCCCCATGACCCAGTTGCTTGCAACTTTCGGTTTTCCCGACAATCTCGCCACTTCTTCAAAGTAGTCGGCAATACCCCGGCTGGACGTCAATACCCCGGCATCATAGACGGGGATCTGATAATCTTTTAAAAATCGTTCCCGTTTCTCCAGAGGAAGCTCCGGAAGGCTCTTTTCAACCGCTTTGATCCATGTGTCGCCGATCACGATGGGAACAAGATCGGGATCGGGGAAATACCGGTAATCATGGGCTTCTTCCTTGCCCCGCATGGAATGGGTTACTCCCTGTGCATCATCCCACAACCGGGTTTCCTGAATGACGTCCTGACCGCCATCGAGAATATACTGCTGCCGCTTGATCTCATATTCCAGGGCTCGCTGGACATTTCTGAAGGAATTCATGTTTTTCAGTTCCGCCCTCGTTCCGAAGGCTTCCTCGCCTCTGGGCCTGAGGGACACATTGGCATCGCACCGAAAACTCCCTTCTTCCATATTCCCGTCGCAGATTTCCAGATAGACGAGAATCTCATGGATTCTCTTCAGATAAGCGGCAGCCTCCTCGGCGTTTCTCATGTCCGGCTCGCTGACGATCTCGATCAATGGCACGCCCGTCCGGTTCAGATCCACATAACTCGATGGATTATGTTCATCGTGCAACAGTTTCCCCGCATCTTCCTCCATATGAATCCGTGTAATGCCGATGCGTTTTTTGCCCCCGTTAATCTCAATTTCCACATATCCGTGTTCAGCAAGTGGATAGGCGTACTGGGATATCTGATAGCCCTTGGGCAGGTCGGGATAAAAATAGTTTTTCCTGGCAAAGTTGCAGGCATCATTGATGCTGCAATGGGTTGCCAGAGACATCTTCATTGCGTATTCAACGACTTTCTTGTTTAAAACAGGCAAAACGCCGGGCATGCCTATACAGATGGGACAGGTATGGCTGTTGGGTTCCGCCCCAAACTTTGTCGAACAGGTGCAGAATATTTTCGCGTCCGTAAGGAGCTGGGCATGGACCTCAAGCCCGATGACCGGTTCGTATTCCATTAAAGATTGGGTCTCCTTTTTTCAAAATTCGCGCTTTTTTCGTAGGCTGAAGCTATTTGGATCAACTTCCCTTCTTCAAAATGCCCCGCCAGAAACTGAACCCCCACGGGAAGCCCCGCCGCGGTAAAGCCGCAGGGAACCGATATTCCCGGAATTCCCGCCAGGTTGGTGGATATGGTAAATATATCGGAAAGATACATCTGGAGCGGATCGTTCGTTTTTTCCCCGATTTTAAACGCCGGCGTCGGGGTTGTGGGGGTAAGGATCACGTCACACTGCTTGAAGGCCTCCTCAAAATCCCGTTTGATAAGCGCCCTTACCTGGGAAGCCTTTTTATAGTAGGCGTCATAATACCCGGAAGATAAGGCGTATGTTCCTATCATGATCCGTCTTTTCACCTCGGCACCGAAGCCCTCCGAACGGGTTTTCTTATACATCTCCAGAAGATCACTGCCATCGTGGGAACGAAATCCGTATTTCACACCGTCATAGCGCGCCAGATTGGAGCTCGCCTCCGCAGGGGCGATGATGTAATACACGGCCAGGCAATACTTCGTATGGGGCAGGGAGATTTCCACACATCTCGCCCCGAGGCCTTCGACAACCTTTATGGCGTCTTGTATGGCCTTCATCACCTCCGGATCAATTCCTTCGATGAAGTACTCCCTGGGAATACCCACCGTCCACCCCTCGATTCCCCGGGAAAGATGTTCACGATAATCCGGGACATCCATGGGAACCGACGTTGATTCCTTCGGATCATACCCGGCAAGGACGCCCATCATGATGGCGCAGTCTTCCACATCTTTGGTAAAAGGACCGATCTGGTCCAGTGACGAGGCAAAGGCAATGAGGCCGAAACGGGACACCCGCCCGTAAGTGGGCTTCAAACCGACAACGCCGCACAGGGCGGCGGGCTGCCTGATGGAGCCCCCCGTATCGGAGCCGATGGAGGCAATACATTCATCGGCAGCCACAGAAGCCGCGGAACCGCCGCTGGATCCACCCGGTATCCGTTCGAGGTCCCAGGGATTTCTGGTAATGCCAAAACATGAGGTCTCCGTGGATGACCCCATGGCGAACTCGTCCATATTGGTTTTACCTACGAATACGGCGCCCGCTTCTTTTAATTTCTCCACCACCGTGGCATCATAGGGGGGAATATAATTGTAAAGAATACGGGACCCGCACGTCGTCGGGAACCCCCGGGTGCAGAGAATATCCTTGAGGGCAACGGGAATACCCGTCAGCGTTTTGATGTCGCCCGCCTTGATATCTGCATCGGCCCTGGACGCTCCGGAAAGAGCCTCATCCCGCATGACGGTAATAAAGGCATGGACATCCTTTTCAACGGCATCGATGCGTGAAAAGACATCCCGCACAATATCTGTTGAGGAAACGTCTCCCGCCCTGATTTTTTTCTGCAATTCATGTATGGTTAATCGGTTGAGATCCATATCATGCCTCTATGACCCTGGGAACCCTGAAAAAGGGACCCTTGGCATCAGGGGCATTGGCCAGGGAGGATTTCTGACCGAGCGATTCCCCGACGCGATCATCCCTGAACGCATTGTTCAAGGCAATGGCATGGCTCATCGGTTCGACACCCGTGGTATCTATCTTGTTTAACATATCTATGTACATCAAAATATCATTAAGCTGCGATGTGAATGTCTCTTTTTCCTCTTCGCCAAAATCAAGCCTCGCCAGGTGAGCCACATGCTCCACCTCAACTTTTGTAATCTTCAATCCGGTCTCCTTGTAAGAACAAAATGAATTCTCTAAAAATTACCAGTGCTTTCAAAAATTTATCTCAACAAAACACCCGCCAGACAGGTTCTATCTGATCAATGACCCGCTTGATCACCGGATCTATCCGGCTGTCGGCCTCTTTATCCAACTGTGCAAGCGTATCCTCGGATACATGGGTATCGTCCCGCATCTCATTAAGCATCGCTTTGATAGAATCAGCCAGGCCCGTAAGATGGTAGCCCCCTTCAAGGGTCACAACCAGTTTCCCGCCACAGCACTCATCGGCAATATCCATAAGGATGCGGGTCAAAAAGGAAAACCCCTCGGGGGTCACTTTCATCCCGCCGAGGGGATCTCTGGAATAAGGATCAAGTCCCGCCGAGAGCAATACAATATCCGGCTTGAACTTGATGGATACGGGATACAGAATTTTTCTGAAAATCTTCACATACTGGGCATTGTCGGTACCGGATCTCAGCGGAACATTAATCGTATACCCCAGTCCCTTTCCCCTGCCGATCTCTTCCAGACTGCCCGTCCCCGGATAATACGGATACTGGTGCGTGGAGAAATACAAAACCCGCCGGTCGTCATAAAACTGTTCCTGGGTTCCATTCCCGTGATGCAGATCCCAATCAACAATCAGGACTCTATCCATCCCGTGTTTCGATATGGCATACATGGCGCCTATGGCAACATTGTTAAAAAGACAGAAACCCGCAGCGTTCCCTACCCCTGCGTGATGTCCGGGAGGCCTGACAAGGGCAAAGGCATTGTCAACGTCGCCTGAAACCACACGGTCTATTGCGCAAAAAAGCCCGCCAACCGCAAGCTTGGCGACGTTATAAGATTCCGGGGTTGCGGCGGTATCAGGATCGAGAGGAACGAATGATTCTCCTTCGGTACTGGCAACCAGTTCAATATATGGCAAAGAATGAATCATGCCTATCTCTTCGTGGCTGGCATACCGGGGTTCAATCTCGATAAATTTCCCCGCCATATCAGGAGCTTCCAACATCGCATAGGTTGCTCCCAGCCTCTTGGGCGACTCCGGATGACCGAACCCGGCGTCATGTTTGAGGTACCTCTGATCCTTCACAATACCCGTTTTTCGAGACATCAGACACCTTCCATTCGTTGCGTGTTCGCTTCCGACAGGATCAAACGTCTAACACAAAAGCCCCTGGAACGCAAAAGTAAAAAATAGGGACAGCGCCCATTTTTCGTTGACAAACAGATTCATCAACGATAAGAATACCTCCATGCCAAGAGTATCAAGGATTATAGCAACAGATTATCCTCATCACGTCACGCAGCGTGGTAATTACCAGCAACCCGTTTTTGAAACGGAACAGGACTTCAGCCTATATCTCTCGTGGCTGAAAGAATATAAAGAAAAGTACCTGCTGGATATCTGGGCCTACTGTCTGATGTTTAATCATGTCCATTTCATCTGTGTTCCCAGGAAAGACGATTCCCTCGCACGCACATTCAATACACTGCATATGAAATACGCTCAATACCTTCATAAAAAAAAGAATTTGCGAGGCCATTTATGGCAGGGGCGATTTTATTCCTGCATTCTCGATGAAACGCATCTGTTTGCGGCAGTACGGTATGTGGAGAACAACCCCGTTCGGGCCGGAATCGTAAACAACCCAGGCGAATACAAATGGTCCAGCGCAAGAGGACATATTGACAAGGGATTGGATCCTCTTTTATCCGGAGAGTTCTATCTCGCAGAGGAAATAGAAGACTGGCAGGGCTATCTCAGAGAACAGGGTGAGAAGGTTTTCATTGATAATATTGTAAAATCTGTGCAGTCGGGAAGGCCATGCGGGGATGAATCTTTCGTGAACCTGTTAGAGCAAAAAACCGGCAAGTCTCTTAAAGTATTGCCGAAGGGGAGGCCACGGAAAGGGCCATGATGCAGGTGTTATCCCGCGTATAACGCAAGTTACCTTTTTCGCCATTCATTTAAATGTAAATGTCTTGTACGAAGGTAACTTCTGCACCTTAACAAGAGTAGATCTGCGTTCCCAAATCCTTGCTATTTGGTTTTCCATAGCTATCAGATACTGATCTCCGTCAATCTTTACTATTTTTCCGTATCCGAGTAGTGTTTTAACCGTATCTCCCAGTTCAAATTCGGGTACTGAAATTGATGGTCTTCTATCCGGATGATCATTTCTGTGTGCATCCACTACACCGATAACCGGAATTTTACTCGCGTAATCCTGCCACTCCTTGGTAAAGAGACGCTTCATTCCTGCTGGAAGATAAAGGTTCTTTTTTGCACGCGTTATTCCTACATAAGCAACGTTAATTTCTTCAAGATAATTGCATGACCCATTGCTGTTTGATCCTTCCAGTCGAGAGATGACATCCTCATCTATTATGACAGTTTCGTATTCCTGGCCTTTTGCTGCATGAATGGTCGACAAAATAACGGCACCACGATCCTGGCTATCTCTTTTCTCCCGGCATCGCTTGAGAAATTCAAATACAATCTCCGGAAATTCTCGTTTATATACATTTACGATTTCCACTATTTTGAGAAGCTGAAAATCACTTATCGTTGTGGCATACTTTTCTAGTTCTTTTAATGAGTCAAACGATCTGATTAAGTCATCCTTGACTTTAGTCTTTTCATCTATTGATAACCAATATACATCAAGGGTTCTTAACAGATCCCCCGTGATATCTCTTTCGAACCAGAAACTTCGTTTCTTCGTCTTCAGCAAAATGGCATTTTTAAACAGCGAAAAATTGGTTCTACATAGTATCGCCATTTCTTGCCGATTCTCAATAGAGCTTAAACTGTCATAGAAATATACCTGTGATTTTTTTTCAGGGACGCCGGATATCGTGAAATCGTGATCTGCCTTCCCATTATTGATGAATTTGCTGGTCAGTGCCGCTATTTGGACACCAAATCTGAAGCTCAAGGTCAATTCATGTAATTCATCATGGGTGAAATTCTGCATGGCATCAACTGCATATCGAAAGCTGTAAATTTGCTGGTGTGAGTCACCAACAATGATTATGCGATCTCTATATGTCGCTAATATATCGATCATTATTGGCGACAAATCCTGCCCTTCATCTACCAATACAAGATCATATTTTGCTAATTTAGCCTGAAATTTATTTTCAAGATGCGACAGCTTCAGGTAAAAATCGTGAGGGCAATCCTTTTTGGTCTTGTACCATGAATTGAGTGAGGCTCGGGAAATTTCCGTTATGTCGTTTTGGGATCGTGTAAAAATCTCTCGCAATTCATCTGATAATTGTTTTTTGAATGGATCGATCTCCAGATCTGGTTTAGGGTATGCCGAATCGAGAAAAAAAACTATAAAATCAGACGTAAGAGTTGCTAACGTCTCTTTATTGGCTCTGAAATTATTGAGATAATGAGAAGGACGTACTGCTTCAAATCCATCGAAGTTACTCCCCAATGCAGAGAGGGCAAAGGAATGAATGGTGTGGATGTCTACATTATCAGGAAATTTTCTCTTTGCCGCTTGCCGGTTTCTATTATTAAAGACAAGATAGAGGATTGTTTTGTTCGGGTTTTCCTGAGCTATCATGAGAAGCGTTGCCGTTTTACCCGTGCCAGCTCTGGCGTTTATCTTAACGACTCTCCCATCAGCATTTAAAATTTTTTGCTGCTCATTCGTCGGCGTCATACTAAAGGATAAGTCTCTTATTCTAAGTCGTGATTGTTTGGCAATGCTATTTTAAATAGCTGCACGTGTCGAATCATTTGCATCAAGTTGCGGGCAGTAGATGCAAGTTTGATAAGAAATCGCTGATTCGCGTAAGGAGTGTATGGAAAAGCAAGTAGTGTGTCAAGAACAAACGGCCAGACGAAAAGGTTCAATGAAAGACTGCCATCATTAAATAAATGGGCGCTGTCCCTATTTTTAAAACATTGACAAATCCATAAATCCATATATATTCCATGCATAAATCTTCCAAAAAGAGGATAAATACATGTTTGGAATCGGCATGCCTGAGCTGATCGTGATTGCCGTTATCGCATTGCTTGTTGTAGGCCCCAAAAAGCTGCCCGATCTGGCAAAATCATTGGGAAAAGGACTTACCGAGTTTCGAAAGGCAGCCGATGATGTGAAGGACAATATCAAAGAAACATTTAAGGCAGATGACGTTAAAAAAGATGTGGATGACTTTAAGAATTCGCTCCTGTTCGGAAGCAACGATCAGGAACACCACAATCAATCTCCTTCACCTACCGATAACGAAAAAAAAGACCCTGACCCAAAAGAAGCCGTGCATAAAGCTTAATATTAGTCTATCGATTAAGAATAAAAACGCTTAAATGGTTTGAATTCGGTTATTTTATCTATGAAAAATCCCGCAGAAGAAAAGATGCCTCTTACCTCCCATCTCGACGAATTGCGAAAGAGACTGATCCGCATCCTGATTATCGTCGGCATTGGATTTGTCGCATGCTGGTATTTCAGGGAATGGCTATTCCAGGTTATTACAGCCCCCCTGGTCAAGGTCCTCCCCCAGAACAGTCACATGATTTATACCAGCCTGCCCGAGGCGTTTTTCAACTACATGAAAATTTCTTTTTATGCGTCCCTTTTCCTGACAAGCCCCTTTACGCTATATCAATTGTGGAAATTCATATCGCCCGGCCTCTACCAGACGGAAAAAAAATATGTGGCGCCATTCGTCATTTCCTCTTCCCTCCTGTTTACCGGCGGGGTTCTCTTCGGATATTATCTCGCCCTGCCTCCGGCATACAGCTTTTTTGTGGAGTTCTCGTCGGATTTTCTCAAACCCATGTTCTCTCTAAAAGAATATCTCTCCCTGTCTCTGAAGCTCCTCCTTGCCTTCGGTCTGTCCTTCGAGCTTCCCGTCTTTATCTTTTTCATGGCGAAGATCGGTATCGTAAATTCAAAAATGCTGGCGAAACAGAGACGATACGCCATTCTGGTTATCTTTATTGCGGCGGCTGTCCTGACGCCTTCCCCCGACGCAATTACACAGATCATCATGGCCATACCCCTGATGATTCTCTACGAGTTCAGCATATTCATTGCAAAATTTGCTGAGAAGAAGCGCCCCAAAACCGATGATGTGCAAGAAGAGATGAAAAATTCGGAAGAAGAAACGTCATGAAAAACAGGTTCCTTAGAAATTCCGGGGTTGGAACAGTTCTTATGGCGACCATCGTTTTCTGCCTTGTCCTGGCTGTCATCGGAAGCAGCATACTGTATTACGTCTTATTGAAGGAACTGCCAAGCATTGCCGCGCTGAAGGATTACCGCCCCAGCATCGCCACAAGGGTGTATGCCGACAATGACGAACTGATAGACGAATTTTTTCTGGAAGACCGGAAAATCATCAAGATTTCCGAGCTGCCCAAGTTTGTGACCCAGGCCTTCGTGGCTGCGGAAGATGCGCGTTTTTATCAACACAGCGGCTTTGACCTGCAGAGCATGACCCGGGCTTTCTTTAAAAATATCGAATCGGGGCGTATCGTTCAGGGAGGAAGCACGATCACGCAACAGGTTGCCAAAGCCCTCTACCTGTCTCCGGAAAGACGGTACATGAGAAAAATCAAGGAGGCAATTCTTGCCTACAAGATAGACAAATACCTCTCCAAAGATGAGATCATGAATCTCTATCTGAACCACATCTATCTGGGACATGGCACTTACGGGATTGAAGCGGCCTCACAGGCATACTTCGGAAAAAGCGCCAGACATCTTACCCTGCCTGAAGCCTCTCTTCTGGCCGGACTGCCCAAAGCGCCCAGCAGCTATTCCCCCTTTCTTCATTTGGACAAGGCCCAGCAAAGACAGGCTTATGTCCTGGATAGAATGGTGGAAGATGAATACATCACGCAGGATGTAAAGGAAAAAGCCCTGGCCGTCCCGATCAAGCTAAGGTCGGTCCTACCCAAGGACAAAATCGCTCCCTACTTTATTGAAAATGTCCGCCGGTACAT
>JAPLJQ010000459.1 GCA_026388495.1 Deltaproteobacteria bacterium
ACTGAATGCCCGGACCGGCCTACAAGATCACCCCTTTGCATATTTCTTATTAATATGTTGATTTTATACAATATATGTTTTACACAGGATGAAGAAAGTCGATTTCACTAATCGCCGGCAAAAGAAAGAGCCCCCATTGAATATATTTACTTTTATTTATAGTTAGTTAGCTAACAAATGGCCGCCGCTTCCCCGGCACAAATTGATTTACAATTGTCATGCGGTCCGGTATCGCCCGGCATATTTCAACGTATTTACGGCATTATTATCTATGAATAGTCGTTTTTATACAGTATTATACACCGCCAGTGCATGATAAAACTATTTTACGTCATTGATTATTACATAATTTCATGTAGATGCCCTGTATCGGAGCTCCGACACCTCCGTCGCCTCGGCAAGAGGGCAGGCGGACAGCCAATAATACTTTAATTATCTCCATATTTATCGAATGATGCACAACATTACGATCAAGAAAACCTCCCGCCATTACACAGCCATGGCCGGATTGCTTGCCGACGGGAAATTTGCCGACAGCCTGGGCCTGACGACCCTTCTGCGGCAAAGGCTTTCCATCAAGCGGGGCTGGTACTCGCGGATCTATCCTGAAGAATTGCTTTTCTTTTTCATCCTCGGCGTCCTGGCGGGAGCAGGGAACATGAAGGCCCTGGATGATTTAAGGCAGGACCCGGTTCTCTTCAGACTGTTCAACTGGCAGAAGCTCCCCAAAATGAGGACGATAAGCACGATATTTTCCCGCTTTACCGCCCTTTCCGGTCAGGAACTGGAAGCAGTGCAGCAGGTGGCCCGCAAACGGCTCTGGGCGCGCAAGGGACCGTCGTCCCCAATCAACCTCGAAATGAGCCTGACAGAGACGAATGCGGCCGGGGTACAACGCCTGCTTTGCTTTGTGGCGGAAACACGGGAATGCCTGGGCGGGCGCCTGATCCCAGCCGGCGGCGTTGAACGGATGGCCTTCATCAAGACATGCCTGGCACGCCTGCCGAAGTCACGCCAACCCACAGCAATCCGGGTAAACAGCGCCTTTTTCAGCGCTGACAATGATTTAGGAGGCACAATTATCGAGAAAGATGGCTGCGGATCCCTCATCCTGACGCGGCGGGCTGATCCCTGGTTTACGTGGTGTGAAAATAAAATGACCATGCCGTGGCGCATCAACGCCTTGCCGGTCCGCTCCACCCTTTTTCAGGGCAGCCTCATGGCATATAACCTTCTTGTCTGGCAGATCTGGCTGACAAAAGAGAGCGATTTTCGCAAAGATCCGGAAATATTCTGGAACCAATTGCTCCATGTCCCGGCCCAATTGAGCACCTCAGGCCACCAGCATACCCTGCATGTCCCCGCTTATCACCCCTTTCACGAACGCTGGGCAGCCCTGTCAAAGGCCCTCGGCGATGCCGATGATGACCATCAACCGCCTCCTGTTGACTGATGGCGGCAATACGATGGAACTGAACATCAAAACCATGAGATTACTGATTACTTATCGAAGAAGACAAGATTCGCGGTCAATGTGCTTTTGTGGCGCCTTTCTCTCCGTACTGAGCAGACAAGATCAAGGAAAATATGAATTGGGCGGGTTCCCGCAGTACACCTGCTTAGCAGGATTCGTTCATCAAGACTGAAGATTACGGATCGAAACAAAGTAACATCGGGCATCAGCGAGAAGCCACTTTATGGCAGATTCGCTGCATGCCCTGGCTAGTGTAGTGTTTCCGTAACAGCTTTACAATATTGTCATTTCGAGCAAAGCGAGAAATCTTAATAAATATAAGATAGTATCAAGATATCTCCCTTCGGTCGATATGACAATGTATCATTGCAACACTACACTAGATGCTATGTTTGAATCTGATGTAAGAGGTGCTTGACTACCTCGTCAGCGAAAGCAAAAACAGCCATCACCTTATGCTCATCCACCCACGGCTTGACCTGTGCTTGGATCATCGGGTGATCTTTAGCCGCCAAATCGACCTCTGTTACCGCCCCAGTCGTCGTGTTTACCTGCTTCACTTTTTGGGCCGATAACACCATAAGTGATCTTTTTGATGTTGTAGTGGCTGTAAGGGTTTCTGATTGTATTCCTGAAAGAATCGAGTCTCTTTGCCATCTCAGCATCGAGTACGCCAGCTCTCTTTGCGCGATTTATGGCATGAACAAGTTCCATGTTCTCGAATTGATCCCAGTCGCGAGTGTCGGCGTTCTGATAGCCACCAGCCTCTTTTATGAAAGTCGTATGCTTGAGCACAAATTCGATAAGAATTGCTGACATCGTAATGGCAGCGCCATTCAGGCCAAAGAAAATGCATTCCCTAATCTCTTGATAAAGGGCTTGTACTGCCGTGGTAGCCCTTGTGGAAGTAAGGGCAGTTGTCCTATTCTTAAGAAGGCATTTTGCTTTCTTTTGTCGAATAACTGATCGATTGTAGGGGGCGGAACTGTGTCAAAGGGAACCCCGGAGCGTTTAAGCTCCTCCAGCGTTCCGGGATTGACTATGATGGTATCAGAATCATCGGCAAGTTCACTCATGATCTTTTGGATGTCTTCTATCATTTTAATTGAACTTATGGTGCTTATAAGGTCATCGGTAAGATGAAAATCTTTGATCTTGCTCGCACTGGCAACATAGATTCGATAGAATTCGATTGCATTCCTGATGGCGAGTTTACTTGTTAATTCGCGAGCCTCTTTCAGGGTCTCATTGTCCCCGTAAGTATAGCAGTAATGACCCTTTATGATTTCATCAGCGTAAACCGGATTTGCTACAAAAGTGATAATTGACAGGAATAACTAAAGTGGCAGAAAGATGAAGCTATTATTCTTAAGCATGCTTCACTCCTTATGATAAGAGAATGAATATCGCTTTTTGCCCCGCATAATTCTAATTTTTACTTTCATATTTTCTAATTAAAACAACAACTCGGATTAGTCAATTTGAATATTTGATCAACTCCTTAGATCCGGGATAAGATTTTCCTACAGTATTGAATACCGTTTGAAACAAAATATGCCCATAAAAATCACCGGACGCTACATTACAAGGAAGAAGCAGGGTGCCTGCACAAGGGGTGGTAGGGCTGCCATCAAACCGAAAATGGCAATAAAGTGAAAAAATTAAGATTTAATCAAGACTGTATGAATCGAGCGATTCTATTTCAGCGCTCCTTAATCATTTCAAAGGGAAATTCCTTTTCCAGCTTCCTGAGTTTTTCAAATTGTTGGGCTTTTTTCTCCTCGGGTTCCCGGCCTTTTTCAGCTTCAGTTATCGTTTTTTCCCCGGAGTCTTGAATTTCTCCCTTTTTAACCCGATCAATTTCTTTCTCGAAGATCCGCTGATTGTTTTCTCTCTGGATGCGCCCTTGTTTCTTTTTAACGGAAGGATCTTCCTTTTCGGCGGGCGTAACTTCAGTAGCTCTTCCTTTAATCGGTTTTTCTCTCTCCAAAGGGGGGGTTGTCAATCCAGTTTCTTTTATTTGCCTGATTGAACGGGTATCGTCACGGGGTTTATCTTTGCCGGTTTTAAACACTTTCTCATAGTCTGAAATGGGAAGTGGCGCCGGTACCGGAACAGCTTTTTCAAGTGTACTGAATGGAGAAGCGGGCATCACAATACCTTTTGTCATTTCTTTCTTTGGTTCACCTTTCTCATTGTCTTTGGAGAGAAAAATCGGAAGCGTAAAGGCAATAATACCGAACAACACACAGATGATTGCCGTGACATACAGGCCGATCTGTTTGAATGAAACCCTTCGTTTTTCTTCGATCTTCCATTCATCATCCAATTCAGAAGATGTGTGTGATCCATGTGACTGCCTGCTCAGGATTCCGAGCACTTTCGCATTCTTAAAATCCTCTTTTGCCTCATCCCGGTTTCCCAGTTTTTCATGTGATTTTCCCCTGAGATAGTACAATTCCGGATAATTCACGGATTCCAGTTCGAGGGCGCTTGTAAAATCTATGATTGCTTGTGAGTGGTTGCCCAATTCAGAATAGGCATTGGCGCGCCCACGGAATCCTTTAAATGACTTGGAATTAAGTTCGATCACTTCATTAAAATCTTCTACAGCCTGTCCATGATTGCCCAACATTGCGTGGGCTTCACCACGTTCGATATATGCCTCTTCGAGAGATGGGTCTAAATCGATTGCTTTGTTCAAAAGGTCAATGACAATGCGATAATTCCCTGTTTCAATCCCCTTGGCCTTTTTCAGCCATTCTTCAGCCTCCTGTTTCCGGGCGTAACGTGATGATTTCGGTTTTCCTTCTTTTGCAGGCGGTTCAGTTTGCGGTTTCGATCTTGTTTTTATTGAAGCTTCTTTGGCTTCATCTATGGGATCAAAATAAAACTTTATGCTATGATAATCTTCCTCAATTTTCTGAAAAGCGTGCGTCAGTTCTTTCGTTTTCTCTTCCACAATTTTTTGCAGACGTGGGTCACCGGCAAACCTGTCCGGATGCCAGACCTTTATCATATCATGATAGGCCCGCTTGATTTCCTCCCAGGGTGTGTCAGGAGTTACATCAAGAATTTTATAGAATTTATCAAGGTTTTTTCCGGTCATGAAGATAGGATGATTCTCCAAAAAGGTCTGTCGATGGAGAAGGTTAAGGACTGTTAAGAATTAATTCCGAAAACACAAAACCCCGCTCTTTTTGAGAAACGGGGTTTCATTCTTCAGTCCATCACACCCTCATGTTAAGTTGAATGGTTTGTGAATTTTTTAATTGCTGACGCAGTTCGTGTTTTGATTATCACGATTTGTGTTTGAAGTCATTCATTTTCATCGAGGTTAGCGTTTTACTGATTACAGTTACACTCGCTGTCTCCAACTGCCCATACAACTAACCTTTGAGTGGTGCGCTCTTTTCACGATACCATGAAGGGCAGGCGTAATGGAAGCGGAGCACTAAAATTAGAATGAGGATGACAAGGGTCAGGGGATAAATCACTTCCATAACCCAATTCCGGATAGCGAAGGCGTAGATGATCCAGAAGGCGGGTCAGAGTTCGATCTGACGGTAGAGCCTTTTGTAGCCTGTGCCGGGTTCATCTTCCTCCCGGTAAACCTCCAGACCCATCTGGTCGTACATGATCTGGGCCGCCGCCTCATTGGGGTCCGTGGAGGTATAAAGCCGGGCGTATTTCCGGTCGCCTCTCTTGGTTGCCTCTACCATGGCCCTGTAGGAAAGGGCCATCCCGAGAGATTTTCCGCGCGCCTTGGGATCCACACACATCCATCCCCCCCAGTAAGCCTCGTCATCGTCCGCTTTTGTATATAGGCCGACGGTGCCGACAACCGCGCCGTTTTCACTGTCCCTGGCTACCCAGTAGCTGACAAAGGGGTATCCCTTCCATTTCAGCAGGAGTCTGCCTACAGAACAGAGGGTGGCCGTGAAGAAGACAAACGGTCGTTCACCTCCCTGGGATTCCCTCGGAAAGACGCGATTCAGGAGATTCAGGGCGGATCGCAGGTTCTTCCAGGACAGGGGTTCGATGTAAAACGGCTCTAATTCATGTTTCATGGTTATGCCTCCCACCGG
>JAPLJQ010000206.1 GCA_026388495.1 Deltaproteobacteria bacterium
TCTATAACCCTGAGATGGTATTTCCGGGCAAGGTTTATGATCGGATCCATATCCGCCGGGTGACCAAAGAGATGGACGGGGATAATGGCCTTTGTTTTTTCCGTAATCCTTTCTTCAATCTTTCCCGGATCAATATTGAACGTGTCCGGTAAAATATCCACAAAGACAGGCTTTGCCTGCAGCAAGGATATGACATCCGCCGTGGCAATGAAGGTGAAAGGTGTGGTGATGATTTCGTCGCCTGGACCTACACCGCAGGCCCGCAGCGCGAGGAGAAGGGCGTCTGTTCCACTGGCTACACCGGTGGCGTGTGAAACATTATGATATGCGGCAATTTCATTTTCCAGTTCCGTAACGTTTGGCCCCAGAATAAACTGAGCGCTATCCAATACGTTCTGTACGGCGGCGTCTATGTCCGGCTTGAGGATTTTATACTGTCTCCGCAGATCGACCATGGGAATCATAAAGGGATCTCCTGCGTTTTTATCTTTTCGGTTATGAGAAGGGCTAATTCCAGGACATCCCGGCCATCCCTGCCGGAAACGGCAGGAGGGGTCCTCTTTGTAACAGACTCGAGAAATGAGAGGATTTCCTCTTCCAGGGGATCATGATCCCCGACCTCTACCGGATTTTTCACAATTTCAATTTGCCCTCCCGTACCACTCCTCTTGCTTAAAGATACCAAATCCCGTTTTGCATAATCGACAGCGTGATATCCTTCCGTTCCGAAGAACCGGATCTTCTGCATCGTTTTGCCCGTTATGCGGCTGGCGGTGACATTCGCCACACAGCCGGACTGGAAGGTCAACCGGGCGTTGGCAATATCTGCCTTGTCCGACAGGACTGACACACCAACCGCTTCCACGCTTTTTACAGCGGATTTCACAAAATGCAAAATGAGGTCAAGGTCATGGATCATTAAATCGAGGATGACATCCACATCCGTACCCCGTTCGAAAAAGGGATGAAGACGGTGCGCCTCAATGAAAAGCGGTTTTTCCATGACGGTTTCCAGAGCGACAACGGCCGGGTTGAACCGCTCCACAAACCCAATCTGAAGAATCAATCCTTTTGACTCTGCAATCCCGACGAGGTCATCAGCCTCTTTGAGGGTCGTCGCGATCGGCTTCTCCAGCAGGACGTCAATGCCCGCTTCGAGGAAGTCCTTCGCAATCCTGTGGTGAGATAGGGTAGGGACGGCAATGCTGACGGCATCGACTGCCCCGATGAGATCACGGTGATCGGGAAAAGTCTTGCATCCGTAAGTTTCGGCCGCCTTGCGTGCACGTTCCTCTGCGATGTCCACCACCCCGGCGATGTTGCTGTTCGGTAATTTTTGATATTTCTGCAGATGGTAATTACCGAGATGCCCGACGCCAATCACCCCGACATTAATCATTTTCATATGGTAAATTAAACCCGTAATCCTGAATAAATTAAAATACTAATATCGAAATACTGACGACCTCGCAAAAAGTGTAAATATTCCTATTTTGTCATTCCGGACTTGATCCGGAA
>JAPLJQ010000102.1 GCA_026388495.1 Deltaproteobacteria bacterium
GGAGGGATACAGGGGGGGGGCATTTTCATATAAATACGATGAGAACAATTTTAAGGGGGTTATTGTAATGAATTTTGGACTGACGGAAGATCAGCGCGACGTGAGGGATATGATCAGAAAGTTTGCGGAACAGGAGATTAAACCCATCGCCGCGGAATTGGACAAGACCCACCGGCATCCCGAGGAGATATGCCGCAAACTGGGCGAAATGGGAATCATGGGCGTTGCCGTGCCCCAGGAATATGGCGGGGCGGGCATGGATTTCGTAACATACGTCCTGTGCATGATCGAGATTTCCAAAGCCTGTGCAAGCTGCGGGGTGATTGTATCGGTAAACAATTCCCTGTACGGGTATCCGATTTTAGCGTTTGGAACGGAAGAACAGAAGAAAAAGTACCTGACTCCCGTGGCCAGCGGCAAGGTCGAAGGCTGTTATGGATTGACGGAACCCAGCGCCGGTTCGGACGCCGCCTCATTAAAATGCAGAGCCGTATTGAAAGGGGACAAATATATTGTCAACGGGACCAAGCTTTTTATCACAAACGGCAATGTGGCCCACTACTGCGTCCTGGCTGCAACGACCGATTCTGCATTAGGATACAAGGGGATCATCAATCTCATCGTGGATATGAAAAATACCCCGGGCTTCCATGTTGGCAAGGTTGAGGAAAAAATGGGAATTCTTGCTTCGGGAACGGCGGAACTGGTCTTCGAGGATGCCGAGATTCCGGCGGAAAACCTCCTTGGAAAGCCGGGGCAGGGGTTCCGGCAGATGCTGTCAGGTCTCGATGCCGGGAGAATCGGTATAGGTTCCCAGGCCTGCGGTATCGGTCGAGCGGCCCTTGAAGATGCCCTCGCGTATGCAAAAGAAAGAATACAGTTCGGTAAACCGATTGCAACGTTCCAGGCCATCCAGTTCAAGCTCGCCGACATGGCGATGGAACTTGATGCAGCGGAGTTGATGCTCCTGCGGGCCGCCTGGATGGAAGATAACGGCCTTGATTTTGAGAAAGAGTCGGCGATGGCAAAGTGTTATGCATCCGATGTTGCAATGAGGGCGGCCATTGAAGGGGTTCAGATATTCGGCGGCTACGGATATATTAAAGAGTATCCTGCGGAGCGGCACATGCGGGATGCGAAGATCTGCCAGATCTACGAAGGGACGAATGAAATCCAGCGGGTCGTCATTGCGAGGAAGCTCCTGGGGATGAGGTAAGACCGGATAACATCATAATGTCCCTGACGGGAAGTCCCGGCCTGCGGGCGGGGAGCTTCAATTATCGGCCGTCTATTTATAGGGGGGAGAACTCATATTCTTTCCCCTGGACTTCGAATACCAAGCGGGCTTCTTCGTTTTCTTTGAGTTTACCCTCAATGATGCGACGGCATCCGGAGTCATAAAAGTTGATCTGGTGGGTGGGGATGTCTTTTTCATCCAGATCTTTGAAATACTGATTTTTTTCTTCGGGAGACATTTCTCTGACAATCAGTTTCTGGCATCGCTCTCTTGATTCCCAGTCTCCCTGACGGATAATGACCCGATAATTGCCGTGAAATTTAATGGGCATCTTGATATCCATGTTCTTTCCTCCAATAGGGTTGGTGATCATGTCATTAGGACGTGGGGTATTCGATGGCTTAAATTATCATAAATGCCGGTATCCTGTAAACGAAGAATTCTTTTCATTCTTCACCGATGTCCGGTCCGGGAGCAAGACAAATTAAAGGGATATGATAAGGTTGATTATGGGGATTTAACAGAGCTTTACGTAACATAAGGAGGGGGTCATATGTATTTTGCAAAAGAGGTTCTGAGTCAATCCGGCGAGTTCAAGAAGAAGTGGGAAGATGAAGTTCGCAGGGTCGTCAGTAAAGTTCCCGATCAAAAGGAACGATGGTCTACGGTTTCGGACCTTGAAATCAATAGGCTCTATACACCTGAGGATATTAAGGATATGGATTTTGAGCGGGATATCGGTTATCCCGGACAATTTCCATATTTGCGCGGGAACCAGGCGACCGGGTATCGCGGGAGATACTGGACTTTCAGAATGTTTTCCGGGATGGGGAGTGCCGAAGACACCAACAAACGGTGGCACATGCTTTTAAGGGAAGGACAAACAGGCCTCAGTACGGCATTCGATTTTCCCACCCTGATGGGCTACGACTCTGACTCTCCCAAAGCCCGGGGAGAATGCGGGAAGTGTGGTGTCGCTATCGATACCCTTGAGGATTTTCTTATGCTGGTCGATGGGATTCCTCTGGATCAGGTAACCACATCGATGACCATCAATCCGCCTGCCTCCATTATCTGGGCGATGTACATAGCCGCGGCGGAAATAAAGGGGATACCTCTCAGCAAGATCGGCGGCACGATTCAGAATGATATGCTGAAGGAATTCATTGCCCAGAAGACATTTATGTGTCCACCGGAGCCGTCAGTCAAAATCGTCAGCGACACGGTCGAGTTTGGCACAAAGTATGTTCCAAAGTGGAACACCATCAGCATCAGTGGTTACCATATCAGAGAAGCAGGATCCACGGCGGTTCAGGAACTGGCATTTACCCTGCGGGATGGAATGGAATATGTGGAGGACGCGATTAATCGAAAAGGACTCAATGTGGATGAATTTGCACCGCGGCTTTCGTTCTTCTTCAACGCCCATATCGATTTCTTCGAGGAGATCTGTAAAATGCGCGCCGCGAGAAGGATCTGGGCGAAAGTCATGCGTGACCGCTATAAAGCAAGGGATCCGAGATCCTGGTGGATGCGTTTTCATACCCAGACCGCCGGGTGTTCCCTGACGGCGCAGCAGCCATACAACAACGTGGTGAGAACAGCCATCGAGGCCCTTGCCGCTGTGCTCGGCGGGACCCAGTCTCTGCACACCAACTCCCTCGATGAGGTTTTATGTCTTCCCTCGGATCAGGCTGTGCAGATCGCCCTGCGCACCCAGCAGATCATCGCTGAAGAAACCGGTGTGGCCAGCACAGTCGACCCCCTGGCGGGCTCGTATTTTATAGAAGCCCTGACCAATAAAATGGAAGAAGGCGCCTGGGACTACATTCAGAAGATTGATGAAATGGGAGGCATGGTGGCTGCGATTGAAAAAGGGTTTCCGCAGCTGGAGATTGCTGACGCAGCTTATAAATTCCAGAGGCAGATCGATGCCAATGAAAAGATCATGATCGGTATCAACAAGTATGTCTCCGGCGAAGATACCCCCATTCCCCTTTTGGAAATTGATGACAAGGTGGAATCAGAGCAGATCGAACGCTTGAGTGCCGTACGGAGAAAACGGGACAACAAGGCGGTCAAGAAGAGTCTTGAAGACATCAAGAACGCCTGCAAAAAGGGTGAGAATGTCATGCCTTACTGCATCGATGCGGCTAAAAATCTGGCCACCGTCCAGGAGGTATGTGATATTTATCGCGAAGTCTACGGTGAATACCGTGATCCGGGACTCTATTGAGGAAGGGGTTGAAGGAGGAACATCAAGATGACGGAAAGAAAAATTCGTATCATGGTTGCCAAACCAGGTCTTGACGGCCACGACCGGGGTGCAAGGATTTTAGCCAGGTGTTTTCGTGACGCAGGTTTTGAGGTCATTTATACGGGTTGTCACCAGACCCCGGCTCAGATTGCCGCTTCGGCAATGCAGGAAGATGTGGATGTGGTGGGCTTAAGTTGCCTTTCAGGCGCCCACCGGTATCTTTTTCCCCAGGTGGTTCAATTATTGCGGGAAAAAGGCGCAGATGATATTACCGTGATCGGCGGCGGTATCATTCCCGAACAGGATTTTCAGAAACTCTATGATGCAGGAATCAAGGCAATCTTTACGCCAGGTTCAACCATTGATTCGATCGTGGACTGGGTTAAGAAAAATATAAAACCGGTGGCATAAAGGCATGGAAATAGAAAAAAAGATCAAGGCAGGAGATGTTCGCGCGGCGTCCCGTCTTATAAGAAATATCGAGGACAATATCCCCGAAGCGAAGGCAACCATCAAACATATTTTCCACTCTACGGGCAATGCACAGGTTGTCGGCATTACCGGCTCTCCGGGTGCGGGGAAAAGCACGATTGTTGATGGTCTGATTGAAGCAAGTCGAAAAAGGGACAAGACCGTCGGTGTTCTCGCGGTGGATCCGACGAGCCCCTTCACGGGAGGCGCCACCCTCGGGGATAGAATCAGAATGCAGCGCCATGCCGAGGATCCCGGCGTCTTTATCAGGAGCCTTGCGACCCGCGGGTCGCTCGGAGGGTTGTCGAAGGCTGTCGGCGATGCCATCCATATTATGGACGCCATGGGGAAAGACGTTATTTTAGTGGAAACGGTAGGTACGGGTCAACAGGAGGTGGAAATTATCAACCATGCCCACACGGTGATCGTGGTTCTCGTTCCCGGTATGGGGGATGAAATCCAGGCGCTTAAAGCAGGAATTATGGAGATCGCAGACATCTTCGTCATTAACAAGGCGGATCGCGAGGGAGCGGGGAAACTCCAGCGGGAGTTGATGATCATGCTGGACATGTCTTCTTGAACCGTTGCTGAACATTCTTGTCAGCACCGGCGAGATGGATCGCATGGTCGAGAAATTACTGAAAAAAGAGTCTGATCCCTGTTCCCTGTCTGAAGAGGTCGCCAGGAAATATCTGCAGGGATGCCTATAGCCGTTTTATCGTTCTAATTTTCCATGTTATTGGTACGAAAACAGGTTTTGAAATGGCATTCCGGCCCCGACAAATCCATGGTTTAGATTTCTGAGGGTATTGATGGAATTGAATGTATCCGAGCTGTTGAAGGCGACTGTTCCCTTCAATCTCCTGAGCGATGACGTCCTTCTGGAGCTGTCCGAAACCCTTGAGGTTAAAAGCTATGCCAGGGGTTCATACATTCTGAGGCAGGGCAAGCAGGGGCCGCCGATTCTTTTTATTATCGCCCTTGGTGTGGCGGAGGTGGTTCTGACTGATGAACGGAATCAGGAAACGACGGTAAGTTTTCGTCACCCCCATGATTTTTTTGGGATCACATCGGTACTGACTCACAAGTCGTATCCCGCTTCCGTCCGGGCTGTTGAAGATTTAACGTGCATTCTCTTGCCGGGGAAAACGTTGGAAACGCTGATGATGTCTCATCCCCGATTCTCCGGGCATTTTACGGGACTGCTTTCTGAGCGCATCCGCTTGCTTTACAAGGAAGTGATTTCCCAGCATTCATACGATGTCTGCAGCGCCACGGAGTCTCCCCTTTTGCGAAAAAGAGTCAGTGATATTATGACGCGCTCACCGGTCACCTGCCATTATAGAACACCCGTTGCCGAGATTGCCCGCATCATGACGGATCATCAGGTCAGCTCCGTTGTCGTGGTTGATGACAAAGATTATCCCATAGGACTCGTCAGGGAAGGGGATCTGGTTCGCAAGGTCATCACCCGTCCCGCCTGGCAGACGGAAAATCTCGTGGCCGGCCTGGTGATGGATGAAAAGCTGATCAAGCTGCGCATGGGGGCTTTTTATAACCAGGCACTTCTGGCGGTTATCAAACACCAGGCAAAACACATGGTGGTTATGGATGAAGACAAACTGGTCGGCATTCTGACCCTGAGGGATCTGGTGAATACCAGGAGCACGGGGAGTCTCTGGGTGACCGATAAGATAGAAACGGCGAAAAACCTGGATCACCTTGTGCAGATCGGCCGGGAAGTCGATGATCTGTTAAATGCCTTGGTTGCAGAGAGGGCATCAATACCGGAGCTGTTCGAGATCATAACGGAAATGCATGAACGGCTTACCTGCCGGATTATTGAATTATGTGAGATGGAAATGATTCGTAAGGGCTACGGTCCGCCTCCCGTGGATTACTGCTGGATAAACATGGGGAGTGCAGGTCGCAAGGAACAGACCCTGAGGACGGACCAGGACAACGCCATCGTCTATGCCGACGGCGATCATGATAACGGGGAATATTTTCATGTCCTGGCTTCGAGGGTGGTCGAGGAACTTGTGCGCGCAGGATTTGCGCCTTGTAAAGGGGATGTCATGGCCTCCCATGCGAAATGGTGTCATTCTCTGAATCGATGGAAGCAGATTATCGGACGCTGGATGAATCGTGAAGATGACGACAGTGTGCGCATGCTTACCATTTTCCTGGATTTTCGCCCCGTATATGGGTCAATACCGTTAGGTCATGAGCTTTGGGACCATGTTTTTCAATCTTTTCAATTCGCTTCCGGGTTGTCTCACTACATGACAGAGGATGAACTCCTGAAACCCGTTCCCCTGACCATTATGGGCGGGTTTATCACGGAGAAAAAGGCGCCCCACAAGAATGAAATCAACTTGAAGACGGTCTGCCGCCATATCGTTAATTGCCTGCGTGTTTTTGCCGTAGGGAGCAGAATCAAGGAGACATCCACCCTCGGCAGGATTTCCCGGCTCGTCCATGAAGAGATCATGTCCCGACAGGACGGTGATATGCTGCAGGAAGCTTTTGAGACACTGATGATGCTGGCGATCCGGGAGAACCTGAATAAGGTCAAAGAGGGGTTAAATGCTGATAACTATATCAATCCTCACCGTTTAAACAAAACGGATCAGTTGTTGCTCAAGGGCGCCTTTTATGCCATTTCGCGGCTTCAGAAGATTACCAGCGAACATTTTACGGATTACGCACGCAGAACCATCGCTCCCGGAGTGTGATGGATTATGGGAACGATTATTGAAAAAACACGCCGCATGTTCTCCCCCCGGGAGGGAAAGGAATGCCTGCCTGACTATATGATAGCAGAGATTCAGGGAATCATCAGGCATAACAGCAGCCCCGTTTCCTTATCGACCCCTCTTGATAAACTGGGTTTTGCGGTCATGGACGTGGAAACGACGGGTTTTAATTACAAAAAGGGA
>JAPLJQ010000038.1 GCA_026388495.1 Deltaproteobacteria bacterium
AGCATCCCGGGGGGAAAGCCGGCTGCTGTGCGCCCACTTAAGAAGATCATCATCTTCTATGACAAGTTGCGACCCCCCCAGGAGGTCACTCGGGTAGGCCAGATCCTCCAAACAGGTCTTGCCGACGGGTTCTTGTTGACCCGGATCACCGGCTTGTTCTCTCTGTACAGTTTCTTTCATGGGTTCCTCTTCTCCAGTTGCCGCGACCCAATGAAACAACAAAATGCGACTCTGTAGGATGCATGATTACGGGTAAAGCCAAATGTTCATGGACAAAAAACGTGATTGATAAGAATTTGATATTGTTGGGAGGAAGTATACGAAGGACGTTCTGGTGTGTCAATGAAATAATGACCGCAAAGTGTAAGGTTGAAATATTTCAAAAAAACTTTGTCAGGTTCACAAAAATAGTTGACACCATGAGTTATTTTTTGATACAAGGGGGGCCTGTGTAATGCGTAGAGGGGTATTTGAAAGCCCCGATGAATCTGGCGCACGAGATGTTCAATTTCTCGATCTTAATCTTTCTATTCAACTGCCAGCTTGGCCTTATTGTGATACCCTTGGTTGCTTTAAGAGAAAACGAAAAGCTCATGGGGTAAAAACCATGTCCATATTTCCCCGTGAGTGTGATGAGTGTGGCCAGCCTGAGGAAAACTTCAGGCTTTGTGAGAGCAGATGTATGCTGCAGAGTTGTTCTGAATGCACGTTTCTTTTACAGCTTTATGGCACTGGTTGCGGAAATATTCGTGTTTATTATCTATGCCGTCAATGTTATGAGGAACGTATTGCGAGGGGGTTTGTTGAGCCCTAAGAAAGGAGGTGTGAGCGACTTTCCAGAAATTGTTGGCATCACTAACTTTATCTTTATTAACTGAAAAAGGAGGATTACATGGCAGATATCGACAAAAGGATGACGCTCAAGGATGCGGTAGCAAAATTCATCCATGATGGCGATACAGTTTACTATGGGGGCTTCCAGATCCACGTCCCCATGGCCCTGACTCACGAAATCATCAGACAGAAGAAGAGACACCTCACCACCATCGAATCTTCGACGGACGTCGGCGGTCTGGATCTCATGGTGGGCGCCGGCTGTGTTTCGGAAATTCACACTGCCTGGATCATGAACTGGTACGTGAAGGCCCCCTATGCCATTCGCCGGGCATTCAACAAAGGTCACCTCAAGAGGTATGACATCTCCAACTTCGGCGCCACCACCGCCATGATGGCAGGTTTCATGGGCATTCCCTTCATGCCCATCCGGGGGAATATCGGCACGGATATGATGAAACACAACACAACCGACCTTAGGGAAGTAGTAGATCCTTTCACCGGCAAGAAGACAACGGTTGTGCGCGCGTGGCGGGCCGATGTGGCAATCATCCACGCCCAGAAGGCCGACCGTCTCGGCAATGTGATATCCTATGGAACACGCGGCGTCACCGACGAGTTCGGCGCCAACGGAACAACGCGGGGCGTCATCGTTACGGCCGAGGAGATTGTGGAGCCGGAGGTAACCAGAACTGATCCGGACCGCGTGATTGTTCCCTACTTCAAAACCCTGGCCGTTGTCCACTGCCCGTATGGCGCCCATCCCTCGGCCTGCCGCGGCTACTACGGCCTGGATATCCGCTTCAGCCAGTATCAGGGCAAATATGAGCGGCACGCAGAACTCCTGCCTGCCTTCCTCGATGAATGGGTCTATGGTTGCAAAGACCAAGAAGCGTACATCGAGAAATATAAATCGAAATTCGGCCAGAAAGGCCTGGACCTGCTGAAACCCATTCTCGGCTTTACGCCGAGCCCAAAACTGGGTGTCGATTACGGTTACCATGATCCGGTATGCTGGAAAGGTGTGCCCATGTACACGGATGACCGGTTGACGGCTTTTGAAGCAGCGCTCGCCGCGAAGAAAGGGGGAAATTAATTATGGCTAATTATAAACTGACAGAACTTATGACAATCCGCTGTGCCAGAGAAATTGCAGACGGAGAGGTTGTCTTCGTGGGAGTGGGACTGCCAATTATGGTGGCCGCATATGCCTTTGCCACCCACGCCCCCAGCATGATTATGTTAACCGAGGGCGGCGCCATCCGGGCGACAGCTCCTCAGGCACTTGCGATCACCGTGGATGACCCTGCTGCTTTTGTCGGGGGCGATGCAACATTCGGCATGCTGGCCACGATGGCCGCGTTGCAGCGCGGCGAGGTCGACGTTGCCTTCATCGGCGGCGCCCAGATCGACAAGTTCGGCAACATCAACTCGACGGGAGCAGGGGACTGGTCCAAGAAGGAAAGCTTTGTCTACTTTGCCGGAAGCGGCGGCGCGAACGACATGGCGACTTCGGGGAAAAGGGTCCTTGCCATTATGCCCCAGGATAAAAAGAAGTTCGTCGAAAAATGTGAATACATTACCACTCCCGGCTTCCTGGGCGGCCCGGGAGAACGCGAGGCACTCGGCATGATCGGTGGGGGACCTGACTGTGTGGTCAGCACCATGGGTGTCTACAGGTTCGATGAAGACACCAAGGAGATGTACCTGACAGAGTTCTTCCCCGGCCAGTCCGTGGAGAAGATCGCTGCCGCCTGCGCATGGGATCTCAAGGTATCGCCCAATGTAGTGGAGACCGCTATACCGACCGAAGAAGAGCTTAAGGTACTCAGATCCCTTGACCCGACTGGTTTTTACCTCGGATAAGTTGTATAGAAAACCAAACCGTACCATAACTGAGAGAGCGGTGTTTTTTTCAAGCACCGCTCTCTTTTATGGCAAACCTGCCTGTCAAGCAGCAGCTCCCCCTTTGATAAAATCAGGCCGCCGTGAGAAAGAGCATTCGCTCTATTTATCAAAAGAAAAATTTCCGTCATAAATTTATTGATATTTTCTGGAAAATATTGTAAAGCAAGCGCCATGAAAGGGTGAGACATATTAAATACAAAGATATGTCGGGGAAGGGCGCTGATTGCCGATTTTCTTCATTAAGGTTTACTGAAATGCTTACCCTTTGGAAAGGAGCAAATCGCTAATGTCACCTCCGCGGTTCTCATGGATATCGGTGACTAAATATCGCCGATAGAGGGCTGCGATAAATTTGTTAATTGACACACACATTCCGCGGGGTGTGGTAACAGGGGAGCCAATCCCCCGGTTATTCGCCTCTGCAAGTCATGTCTTCACTCTTCTCATCTGTGGCCAGGCTCACGATTCACCAAAATGCTGCTGCCACGTCGTGAGCATGGCAATCATTTTCTGTGTCACCTTGAATTTTACCAAAATTATTCTGAAGACCTTGTACTGAAATAATGCCTTTCGCTTTTTCAGTACCGTCGGGTGTGCGACTTGGCATGTACGTTGCCATAGAAGCAACCATCGGTCACCGGGAGATGGCAATGGGGCTTGGATCCGAAGGATTTATTCCTTCCGAAACTTATAGAAAATTTTCAAAAGGAGTTCTTCCGTTTGGCAGACGTTGAAAAGATCGTTTTGATGGATGGTGGAAATGGCAACGGGAATAAACTTCAGGAAAGATACCTGAAATACCGGCATTATTATGTAGGCATTGATATTTCCGGCTTTGGCGGGTATGGGAGAGCCGTATATGTCTCGCTTCTGCCCGTGTTTGATCAGTGGTTTGAAAGGAAGTCTCTAAATGACATCCCCGAGATCATGCCTTTTCTGGAAGATAAAACATATCTTGATGATCATCCCGATTTCAGGGAGGAAAGAGGAGGCGTGATCAGCTATCACATAAAAGTACTGGCTCTCAGTATGAGCGGACTTATTCTGGATCAGAACAAGGATGCAGTTTCGAGGCAACTGCTGCGGGACGTGGTCTTTGACGTTAGAAGACATACCAGATCGTACGATTACTCCGACCGATTGTGTTTTTTCATCACGGTCAGAATGTTTATAGATACGGTGAAGGAAAAATTTTCTCATTTCGGCAGCCAGGTGACAGATCTGGCTCTTCAGGATTTTGCCAATGGGGATACTTTAAACCCAAAACCACAGCAGGTGATCAGCATCCTGTGATATTCATCTAGACCGAAAGAAAGGGATGATCTTCCGCGCGGCAGTATCATTGAGAGTTTTTGGTAGAGAAGAAACAGGCGTTTACTTTGATGCAGGGAGCCACTCACTGACAACTTTTTCTACAATCTTATAGGGATTTACCTTGTGTTCCATAATCGCCCCCACCATCACTTCGATCCGGCTGTTTCTATCGAGGCGCTGGCGAATGACACGAAAGAGTTCATGGTGAATCATCTGAAGGGTTTCCTGGCGGGTGCGTTCGCGACGCTTTACCATAAAATCACCTGATTCTTCCAGGTATTTCCGGTGCGCCATGATGGCGTCCAGGAGATCGTCTTCCCCCTTCCCCTCCACGGCGACGGTTTTGACGACCGGCGGCACCCACTTCCGGTTGTGCATGTGGACGTCCTGAGCAACCCGGAACATCACTTCGGAGTAGAGCTGATCGGCTCCCGGCCGGTCGGATTTGTTAATTACGTAAATGTCGGCAATTTCCATGATTCCCGCTTTCATGCTCTGGATAACGTCTCCCATTCCCGGAACCAGCACGACGCATGTGGTGTCTGCGACGCGCATGATATCCACTTCGTCCTGCCCCACGCCGACCGTCTCGATGATGACGATATTCTTGCCCGAAGCGTCCAGAACCTTTGTCGCTCCCTGTGTAAATTGAGCCAGACCACCCAACGCGCCACGAGTAGCCATGCTGCGCATGAAAACGCCCGGATCAGCACTGTGACGGGTCATGCGAATCCTGTCCCCCAGCAGGGCGCCTCCCGTGAAAGGGCTCGATGGATCGACGGCAACAATCCCCACGGTAAGATCTCTTTGACGCATCTGCCAGGTAAGCCCGTCTGTGAGGGTGCTTTTTCCGGTGCCGGGAGACCCCGTGATTCCTACGATATAAGCATTTCCGGTGTGAGGGTAAATTGCTTCTATGCAGGGACGGGCCCGTTCATCCTCATTTTCAAGCCAGGTGATCACTCGTGATACGGCCAGTGGAGACCCCTTGAGGATTTCATCTGCGTAATTCATTGTCATGGCTTCTTGCTCAAGTTTGACAACCGGTGTCCGGAAAGCCGTCCGGTTATCATTTTGAAAGGCAGGGGAGGCGATACACGGCCCCCCCTGCTATTTTCAACAGTTTATCTTGCTACAGACGACAGGATGCGCCTTATTACTTGGCCTGGACGTGCGATTTGATAAAATCAACGATCACTTCCGTCGACGTTCCGGGTCCAAAGATCTCTGCTACTCCCGCCTTCTTCAATTCGGGGATATCTTCAATGGGAATGATTCCGCCCCCAACCACAAGGACATTGGCAAGCTTCTTTTCTTTCAACAGCTCGACCACCTTGGGGAAAAAGTAGTTATGGACGCCTGAAAGACTGCTCAGACCAACAACATCAGCATCTTCCTGAAGCGCTGCTTCCACAATCATTTCGGGTGTCTGCCTTAATCCGGTGTAGACGACTTCCATACCGGCCTCTGCAAAGATACGGGACAGAAGCTTGGCACCACGATCGTGGCCATCCAACCCGGGTTTTGCAACAATTATTTTTATCTTCTTTTCTGCCATTGTGAGTCACCTCCACACATTATGAAATAAATTCCTTGGGTCGATACTGCCCGAATACATCGCGCCACACGTCACAGACTTCACCTACGGTTGCCCCGGCCTTCACCGCCTCGATAACGGTGGGCATTACATTCGTGTCTGTCTTGGAGACTTCACGCAGCTTATCCAAGGCTTTCTTCCAGGCGGCGTTATCGCGTTTGGCTCGCCATTGTTTCAGTTCTTTGGCCTTCTCTTCGCCTACCTTCATGTCCACTCTGAGGAGATCCGTTACGGGGGGTTCTTCCATGGTATATTTGTTCACCCCTACGTACGCCCGTTCACCGGTTTCAATCTCCCTCTGGAATTTATATGCGCTGTTCTGAATTTCCTTCTGAATGTATCCCTGCTCGATTGCCGTCAGGGTTCCACCCATGGCGTCAATCTTCTTGATGTAATCTTCGATTTCCGCTTCGATCTTGTCGGTCAGGTACTCCACATAATAAGATCCGGCCAGAGGATCGACGGTCACGCAGGCGCCGCTTTCCTCAGCAATAATCTGCTGCGTTCGGAGAGCGATGGTCACTGCCGCCTGAGTGGGGAGACACAGGGCTTCGTCATACGAGTTCGTATGGAGGGACTGGTGCCCGCCCAAAGCGGTGGCGAATGTCTGAAGGGCAACCCTGACGATGTTGTTTAACGGCTGCTGCGCCGTAAGGGTAACCCCACCGGTCTGCACATGATAGCGAAGCATCATGGACCGGGGATCTTTGGCCTTGAATCGATCCCTCATGATTTTGGCCCATACGCGTCTTGCGGCGCGGAATTTGGCGACTTCTTCCAGAACGTCGGTGAAGGCGTTGAAGAAGAAGGAGAGCCTCGGCGCAAAGGAATCTACGGGGATGCCTCTTGCTGCACAGGCTTCAGCATAGGCGATTCCATCGGCGATGGTGAAGGCCATTTCCTGAGCGGCTGTGGAGCCTGATTCGCGGATGTGGTAACCGCTGATGCTGATACTGTTCCAGCGGGGAACGTATTTCTGGCAGAATTCGATCAGATCGACGGTGAGACGCATGGTCGGCTTGGGGGGATAGATATACTGACCACGGCAGATGATTTCCTTGAGAACGTCGTTCTGGATGGTTCCACCCAACTTGTCATAGGTCGTACCCTGCTCTTCCGCAACGGACAGGTACATGGCCAGAAGCGCCGTCGCTGCGGCGTTAACGGTCATTGACGTCGTAACCTTGTCCAGAGGAATCTGGTCAAACAGAATGCGCATATCGCCAATGTGGTCAATAGCAGCGCCGACCTTTCCTACCTCGCCCATGGACAGGGGATGATCGCTGTCATAACCCGCCTGCGTGGGGAGATGAAAAGCCACGCTCAATCCCGTCTGTCCCTGACCCAAAAGGTAACGGTAGCGGGCGTTCGTCTCCTTGGCGCTGCCGAATCCGGCATACTGACGCATGGTCCAGAACCTGCCCCGAAACATGTTCGGCTGAACGCCGCGGGTATAAGGATACTCACCGGGATAGCCGAGTTTGCTCTCATAATCCAGACCGGCATTTTCCACCGGGGTATAGAGACACTCTACAGGGATTCCGGACCAGGTGGTTTTAGCCTTTTTTTCCGGGGCTTTAGTCAAAAGCTTCGCCAGAGTCCCTTCCGACCATTTCTTTTTCCCGGTTTTGATCTTTTCCAATTCCTTCTCATTAAACATAATCTACCTCCTGAAGATATTGTCAATAGGAAACCCTTGAATAAAAAACCCTTCCGCAAAACAAATACAACAAAACATCTACACTGTAATCTTTCCGGCATATCCGCCGTTATTCAAAGGTTTCTATATTGGTGGGCAAAGGGGCTTTTTGCGAGAACTTCCTATCATCCAAAAAGGTTTCTGTCAACTGTTTTCTGTCTTATTTTCTCAAATTTCTAACCGATTTCCATTCCCCTAAGCACGGACAACATAATGGCGGCGGCCGTCCGGTTCCATCATGCCGGCCAATGGGATATTAACCAGTATGGTCCCGAATCCAATGGGAACCAGGAGCAGAGGTTCATATTCCTCCTTGATACCCATCCAGAGGAGTCCAGCGCCCACGGCAATCTTGAGAATGTTTTCGATGGTCAGGAGACTGAAGCCCATGATCATTGTTCTTTTTCTGTCTTGAGCGTGTCGCATGGCGGTGTTGCTTGTGATGTTTTTTCCTGCCGGGCTATTTTCAGCCTGATCCTGATTTTTCCGGCCACAATGACCCCGATTGTAAAAAACGCTTCAACACCATACTGAAGAACTGTTGATGGGTGAAATGTCTGAATGATGAAGGGGTCGGTCACGATCATTTCTCCGCCCACACGGCCAAGAATGGCAGCGCCGATATAGATAATGACGGGATATTTATCCATCAGGATGGAAAGAAGAGTGCTTGTAAAAATGACTAAAGGGATACTGAGACCGAGACCGAAGATTAAAAGAAAAAGATTTCCTTTCGAAGCCGCGGCGACAGCGAGAACATTGTCTGTGGACATGGTGATGTCGGCAATAACAATAATCCATATGGCCTGCCAGAACGTTTTTACCTCCTGTCTGATCTTTTCTTCCGGTGCTCCTTCGACAAAGAGTTTGATGGCAATCCAGAGTATCAGAATGCCGCCGATACATTTAACATACTGAAATTGTAAAAGCTGGGCGGCGAAAAAGGTAAGAAAAACGCGAAGAAAAACCGCCGCTCCTGCTCCGAAGACGATGCCCTTCATCCGCTGGCTTTGCGGAAGGGTTCGGACCGCAAGGGCGATGACAACAGCATTGTCTCCCGCCAGAATGAGGTCGATGACGATAATGCTGACGAACCCGAAAAAAAAATCCCAGGTGAATTGAATCTGCCCCAGTACGCCTAAATCCAACGCCTATTTCCCCCGGGTATTTTATTCGGAACGCTTTGCGCCCGATAGTAAAATAAAGGCGCCCCGGGAAATTCCCGGGGCGCCATGGTTAAAAGGTTTCTAAATGTGTTACCCCGTAGCTATCAGATAGGTTTCTTTTCCGGCGGTTTCGTCGTGAAAAGAATTACAGTTCCAAGGGCGCAGAAAGCCGCTGCGATAAGGAACGGCGCATAGTACGATCCCGTAGAATCTTTCAGAAAGCCGCCGATCCATGGCCCGGCAAACCCGGCAAGCCCCCACGCCGTAAACAGAAGGCCGTAGTTACTCCCCTGCGCCGTCATACCATAGAACTGCCCACACGTGGCCGGGAACAGCGTAAACATGGCGCCGTAGTTCCAGCCGATGAGCATGGCAATAGCCGCCAACCCATAGACGCTGCCGCCGAGCTGAAAAATGAAGATCATCGCCGCCGTCTGCAGGGCAAACGTAACGGCAAAATAGACGCGAATGCCGATCATGTCAACAAACCAACCGGACAAAATACGCGTCGCCGCGTTGGTAAATGCCAGAGAACTCACCGCGCCGGCTGCCGCCATGGCCGTCAGACCCTGATCCCTTCCAAAACCGGCAAGGTGGCCGATGACCATCAAGCCCGCGAAGGAACCGCAGAAATAGGCCAGGTACAGCAACCAGAATTTCATATCCTTCGTGGTTTCCTCATGGGTAAAGTCACGGGTCGCTTTTGGCGCACCCGCACCCGCTGCAGGCGCAGGAGGCGTCCAGCCCGGCGGCTTCCAGCCCGCGGGGGGAGCCTTCAGAAAAAAACCGGCTACAAGCGCCATGATTCCCATGGCGATACCGCAGTACCAGAAGACATAGCGCCAGCCCATCTCAGGGTTCGTAATCATCCACGTGGCCAGAGGCCCCATCAGGAACGAGCCGAGACCCAGACCGACCACCGCAAACCCCGTGGCCAGAGCCCTCCTGTCGGGCCACCACTTGGGGGCATTCGCAATGGGAGGCAGATAAATGCAGCCGCCTCCAAAGCCGGCAATAAGACCGTATGTGATATAAAGCTGAATCTTTGACTGAATGAATCCCGACAGCACAAACCCGATACCGAGTATGACACCCCCGACCATAACGACATTTCGAGGTCCGTACTTGTCGCTCAACCGGCCCGCGGGAAATGTCATCAAACCGAATACCAGGCAGCAGATGGCGAACGCCATGGCGATCTCAGCCCGGGTCCATCCAAACTCCGCGTTCAACGGCTTGATAAACACGCTCCACGCGTACAAAAGCATACCGCACGTGGTACTGCCTATCAAACCGCACAGTAAGGGAACCCATCTTGGAAATGTTTTTTCTTCTGCCATTATTTAAACCCTCCTTTCAATAATGAAAAATGAATGTAAAAAACCGCTCAAAATAATTATGGTTTCCAGTTAGGTTTCATTGCGAGGAACGGGCAACATTTTTTGACAACCCTGCTACATCGAAATGACTATTTTTACCTTTCACCATAAAAATACCTGACTATTCGAAATCTTCAAAACCTCCTTTCTTTAAATTTATTTAAAAGAATATGATTATTTCTTATCAACCCTCCTCAAGAAGTAGCCCTCTGAGTCTATCACATCTCTCAATAAATGTAAATCCTCATCTGTCGGCTCTGCCATTTCCTTCACGTCGGGAGGGATAATCAATTCAAATTCAACCATGTCCTGGATCTGCTGCGGCGTGAACCCGGGTTTGACTTCCAGAAGTTTCATTCTCCTCGTTGCCTCGTCGAATCCAAACAGGGCTTGCTGGGTGATGACCCTGTATGGGCCTGCACCCATGACTCCCGCTTTTTCTCTGTAGTCGGGAGATCCATCGCCGTATCCGATGCTTGTGATGAAATCTACTTTTTTACAGAACCGTCTCTTTTCCAGGGCCATAATGGCAATGGTCTTTCCACAGTTGGCCGCCATCGCTCCGGCGCCGCCGCTGCCGGGGAAGCGGATATCTGGCTTGTTGTAATAATTTCCTTCGATAGTGGAACTGATATTACCGTACATATCGATCTGAGCGCCTCCGATGAAGGCATAGTCGGCAAAACCTCTCTGCGTGAGTTCGAAAACTGCGCACAGTCCTTTCATGAAGCACGCTTTGTGACCCGCTCTGGTATCACCCACAGAGAGGGGCATTCCGATCTCAAGAATGGGCGCCAGGGAGCCTGCCTCATAAATCATATAAAGATTGGGGGCATGGGTAAGCTGGGCATGCATGGCAGCGATAATGGGCAAACCTGTACCAACAAAGACGATCTTGTTATCTTGCAATTGTCTTGATCCTGTAAAAGCGATCATTTCAAATGCACTGTATCCTGGCATCGTATTTGCCTCCTTTTGATATCTCGCAGTCTCATTACAGTGTATAGATAGGCTGACCGCCGTCCAGTTCCCTCAACTGCCGCAGTTTCTTGTAACCAGCTGTTTTCTCGAGAAAATCGTCAAATGTTTCACAGCCAAAGATATAGTCATTGAAATATTTCTTCAGACTGTCTTTGTTCCCCGTCTTCCTGAAGTCATCACAGATTCCCCTGTACATTCTGAGGTGGTCCATATCGAACCAGTAATTACCATAGCACGCGCCAGGATAGCATCCGAAGGGCTGTTCGACAACGGCATCCACCGCCACGTAAGGAATTTCCGTCAGGTTGGGATACCGGCGAATCGTATCGGTGGGAATGACTTTATCGGTGGTCATGATGGTGTATGCGGAGGCCATCGCAATTTCCGGACATGTGCAGAGAGCTCCGAAGATTCTTGCATTCCCGTACATGTCAGCGGCGGTCGTATGTACAATGCCGACATCGGGGTTACAGGCCGGGAGGAGATAAATATTTTGACCCGTGAAAGGGCACTCGATCATTTTTCCTCTGTTGACCAGTTCCATATCCGATCCGCCGTGATCTCTCACGGGGATGAAGGGGATGCCCATAGCCCCGGCTTTGAACCGTACAGACATACCGTAATTGGTATAGTCGTCGGTTTCTACTATCTTGTTCTGCACCAGGTGTCTCCAGAGGGGGGCGATTCCAATGAGTTCGTAACCCCACCAGGCCAACTCTACGCGTTTTATGGATACCTTTTCTGGATAACAGATCATGGCGCCGGCAAGCCACTCCAGACAGATAGAGTTGGAGTGGAAAGAAAGGGTGAGGTTCTTAACACCTTTTCTGATGATCTCATGAATGATTGCGGCCGGTGCCCTCGTATTCACAAAACCGCCAACGCCGAGGTTTATGCCGTCTTTAACAAGTTTGGCAACCGCTTCTTTTAAAGTCATTCTCTTGTCATAAAGGCCGTGATCTTTCTTTTCCGTAATCTTTCTTACTTCGTTGGAGGTCAGACCCCAATGTTCAAAAGGCTTGTCGTCATATTTCACCTTGGAAATGGACTTGATTTTCGAACTTACTGGACCTAACATTTCTTCTGCCTCCGGCACGAAGTAACGGATTAAAACTATTTCTCGTTCTTATCTTTTTTTGTTTGCGTCTGAAACTTCATCATAGACAATTGAAAAAGCTTGAAACCCGATCAGGTTATGCCCAAGAGATATTGGCAATTGTTATTGTCAATAGGTGTTGATACACTTTCGCTGATCGGTTTCTATCACTTTGAAAAGCCGCTGTCAACAATTTTCTCCATTTTCCTTTCCTGTTCCAGAGCTCTTCATCACAGGTTTTTATCCGCAAACGGCTTAACATGCCATGACCGGCCGTTATTAAAAAGCCCGGTTTCCTGTATTTCAATTTCATTGTTGTAATATGTGATGAAAGGGTTTAAATGAAAAAACTACATTAATTGAAATGATCCTGTTGTGAAATTCATAGATGGGTTGGAAAGGATTGAGCTTACGATGGAGGATGAGAACGAAATCAGGGAAAAGATGATTGCCATCATCCGTGAGAAGTCGCGGCAATGTTATTCAGATAGAATTGTAGACTACGGGACGAATCCGATAAACTGCGGTGCGATAAAAGACCCCGATGGCTATGCGGAAGAAAAGAATGAATGCGGCGGAAACATCGAAATGTTTCTTCGGGTGAAAGACGGAAAGATCGAAGAATCAAAATTCGTTGCAAGCGGATGTATCTTTACAGTTGCAGCCTGTAATGCCGCAACCGAAATGGCGAGGGGCAAAACGATTCAGGGCTGTCTGAGAATAAATCAGACGTCTATTACAACGCATCTGGGAGGATTGCCTGCGGATCATTTGGAATGCGCCTTTCTTGCGGCACTTGTTTTTCAGCGCGCGCTCAGAAACTATATCGTTACCAATAAAAAACAGGGTACCTGAATTTCATAGATTTTCCCTTTACAAAAACGGATCGTCTCTATTACATTACATTCGGCGGCAAACAATCCGGCGGCTTCCATCAGAGAGATATGCCGGGCTCATTTTTACAAGGAAAGGAACGGACAAAGAATGGTCGCATTGAATATTCTTGATCACATATATGATGCCGTCATCATCGGAGGGGGTCCCGCAGGCTTCACAACCGGCCTTTATACTTCTCGGGCGGGTCTTCGGGTATTACTGATAGAAGGCGTCACTACAATAAGTCAGATAACCGTCACAGACCTGATAGAAAACTATCCCGGAATTCCTGACGGGATCAATGGCTTTGAACTCATAGAACGGTTTAAAAAGCAGGCGGTTCAATTCGGTCTGAAAACGGTTTCAGCGGATGTTTCTGCAATCGCCAAAATACATTGGGGTGATGTCGAGGGATGGAAGGTTACCGCCGGCGATAAAACCTTTGAAACGCTTGCCGTCATTGTCGCCACAGGAGCATACTGGAAGAAGCTGGGTGTACCGGGAGAAGACACTTATGCGGGGAGAGGCGTGTCGTACTGTGCAACATGTGACGGCCCCTTTTACAGGAATAAGGACGTTGTGGTCGTCGGAGGCGGAGACACTGCCGTTCAGGAAGCCATCTTTCTGACCAATTTTGCAAGCAAGGTAAACATCGTCCACCGCCGTGACCGTCTCAGGGCTACCAAGATTCTTCAGAATCGGGCGTTTGCAAACAGCAAGATAGCGTTTGTCTGGAATGCCGTCGTTGAGGAAATATTGGGCGGAGATGTTGTTGAAAGGGTCAGAATCAGGGATGCAACGTCGTCCGCTCGAACGAAGGAAATCACAGCCGACGGGATATTTGTTTTTATAGGTTTAATCCCCCAGACCGACGTCCTTCGCGGCATTGCGGATCTTAATAACGGCGGCTATATTGTCGTTGACGCGAACATGCAGACATCGGCAAAAGGAATTTTTGCCTGTGGAGACTGCATTCATAAACGGCTCCGCCAGGTCGTGACGGCATGCGGCGATGGTGCGACAGCCGCGTTCTCGGCCCAGCTCTATGTTGAGGAACTGAAGGGAGAAGCGTATTAGCTTAAGATATGGAAGACTTGATATATACATGGCAGCATATTCCTGAGTCCATCAGTCCGAATCTCTTTGAGGTCGGCGCCTTTCAAATTCGCTATTACAGTCTGATGTATATTGTTGCTTTCATGCTGACGTACATCCTGGTTGCGTACAGAATAAAACGTGATGGTTACGATTATTCGTTGGAAATCATCCAGGATTATTTCATATGGGCCATTATCGGGCTTATATTGGGTGCAAGGTTGGGGTATGTTCTGTTTTATCATTTCGACTATTATCTAATACACCCTCTTGAAATATTGCTCCCCTTTGATTTTAGCCGGGGTATCAGGTTCGTTGGAATCAGTGGAATGTCTTATCACGGAGGGGCCATCGGCGTTCTGATGGCTTCCATGATCTTTTGCTGGAAACGCAAGATCGATTTCTGGAATTTTGCCGACCTATTCTGTCCAGCCATTCCTTTGGGGTACACGTTCGGCAGAATCGGCAATTTTATCAACGGTGAGCTTTACGGCCGGATGACCGATGTACCCTGGGGCATGTATTTTCCCCAGGATCCGACCCGTCAGCTCCGTCACCCGTCCCAGTTGTACGAGGCGTTTTTCGAAGGAATTGTTCTTTTCATCATTCTCTGGAGTCTGAGAAAAAAGAAAACCTTTGATGGATTTTTCTTTTCCCTGTATCTTATCGGATATGGAATGATTCGCTTTATCATTGAATTCCTGCGGGAACCGGATCTGCATCTTGGTTTTATATGGGCATCGCTGAGCATGGGGCAGTTGCTGTGCTTGTTGATGATGGGAGCGGGGATGGGTGTTTTTGCATACAGACGATCGGCTGTTTATGTCCGGCATTCTGCAAAGTAACCATGTCTTCAGATAAAAAGAGCTTAAAAAAATCTATGAAAAGACTTCGAATCGCTTCGCAGGACCAACCTTTTTAAATCATTGAAGATATTAATGGAAACCTTGCCGGAATGTACAAAAGGGAAAAAAGACTAAAGCCATGGAGAAATCTTTTCTGCAAAGCCTTTGAAGGAGGTCGTCATGAGTAGAAATCTTGTCATTGTCGGGGGTGGCGCCGGAGGTGCTTCCGTTGCCGCTGAAGCAAGACGGCGTGATCCGTCATTGTCTGTCATCATGATAGAGCAGGGAAAATATGTTTCCACTGCCGCCTGACCCATGCCATATTACATCGGCGATGTAATCAAGGATGAGAAGCGTCTGGTTGCAAGAACACCGGAAAAATTCAGGGAAACGGGGGTTGACGTTCGATTGGAGGTCCGCGCAGAGGAAATAGACAAGGATAAAAAAACGGTGCGATTGTCCGATGGAACCATAGCGCCGTATGACATCCTCGTACTGGGAACGGGAACAACCGCCGTTGTCCCGAAAGTGCCGGGTGTGGAACTTGAGGGCGTTTTTATCCTGAAAACGCTTCCCGATGCGATCCGGATAAAGGCCTATCTCAGGGAGAAACGGTGCCGGAAAGCCATCATCGTGGGCGCCGGTTTCATCGGACTGGAGATGTGTGAGGCGTTAAGAACCCTTGAGATTGATACACAGGTCATAGATCTGGTTTCCCGTCCCGCCATGAGATGGGATCCCGAGTTTTCAAATACGATTCTGGAGGAGTTGACCCGCCAGAAGGTGACTTTTCTCCCGAATACGGGAATGACATCTATCGTGGAGGGGAAAGACCACCGTCTCCGCCTGAAGACGAATAACGGTGAAATGGAAGCTGATATGATTCTGATTGCCATCGGGGTCAGACCGAATGCAAAGCTGGCCGTCGATGCCGGTCTGCAGATCGGCAAATCCGGGGCGATTCAGGTTGATTTCTCTCAACGCACGTCGGGAGAAGGAATCTATGCGGTGGGGGACTGTTGTGAAGTGTACCACCGCGTAAGCCGGAAGTGGGTCCATATTCCTCTTGGAGATATTGCAAACAAACAGGGGCGCGTGGCGGGGCTGAACATCGGAGGTGGTTCCATGATATTCCCCGGTGTCGTGGGCGCTCAATCATTTAAAATCTTTAACCTTGGGGCGGCTGCAGCCGGCATTGATGAAACCGAAGCGAAGAACAGCGGATATCATCCCGTAAGCACGGTTATCTGGGGGAATGCGATTGCCAGATCCATGCCCGGAGAGAAAAGGCTGGGCATCAAACTGGTCGCCGACCGGGCGACGGGAATGCTCCTGGGCGCTCAGGCCGTTGGCACAACGGGTGCTGTGGAAAGGATCAACACGCTTTCCTGCGCCCTCTGGAACGGTATGGGGCTTGATGAAATTGCGTATCTGGATTTTGCCTATTCACCGCCCTTCAGCCCGGCGTGGGATCCCATTCATATCGCCGCGCAGGAGTTAATAAGAAAATTGTAAGGTCTTTGAGAATTGTCTTTCAAAGGCTTAACTCCCATAGTATTCGACGGAAGATGGTACGTAAAGTCACGTTACTGAAACCACAGAGATCGCAATTCAAGTTGTGGGAAAAGCTCGGTCGGGGAAGGTGTCGTCATCAGGAAGGTCTCTTCCTGGCCGAAGGATTCAAAGTTGTCCGGGAGTTGCTGAAAAGTGACTGGGAAACCAGGGCCATTTTGGTGGCGGGGGGAAAAGCGGCATACTGGGGTGATTTTTTATGTACCATCCCGGAAGAAATTGCCGTATATCAATTAGCGGAAACAGAATGGGCAAAACTTAGTCAGGACAAGGCGCCGGAAGGGATCATGGCCCTTGTCGTCATTCCCCGGAGTTACGATGTTGCTGCACTGCTGGCCCTAAATGATCCGGGACATCTTTTACTGCTGTACAGGATCAACAATCCCAATAATCTCGGCGCTGTCATCAGAACGGCTCACTGGTTTGGAATCAGGAAGATTTTACTCAGTACCGGTTCAGCGGATTTTACGAATTCCAAAACGGTGCGGTCTGCCATGGGAAGTCTATTTCACGTGACCATCATCCCGGATGTTGATTTTGCAGAGACTTTGCCGAAAATCAAGGAGCGTTATTTCCTGGTGGGCAGTGACGGCAGGCAAGGTGTGATTCCACACGGATGCATAAAAAAAGCAGCGCTTTTGCTGGGAAGTGAAAGCCACGGCTTGCCCGATGTCTTGCTTCATATGACGGACGAACAATGGCACATTCCCGGCGAGAAAGGCGCGGATTCTCTCAGCCTTCCTCAGGCGGCGGCAATCATGATGTATGAATGCACGAAACAGGGGACAGGGGACAGAGATTAGGGGACAGGAATCAGAGGTGGAAGGAATGGAATCGTATATTCAGGTCATCACGACAACGGAAAAAAGGCAGGATGCGGATAAAATCGCCGAAATCCTGGTTGATAGAAAGCTGGCGGGATGTGTTCAAATATTGGGGCCCGTGACAAGTATCTACCGCTGGAAGGGGCAGGTTGAGACGGCGGAAGAATGGCAATGCATCATCAAAAGCAGACATGACCTGTACGGAGACATTGAAAAGATCATTAAATCCGTTCATCCTTACGAGGTTCCTGAGATCATCGCCGTGCCTCTGATTGCAGGGAGTAAGGACTATCTGGAATGGCTTGACATTACATTGATTCAAAAAGGCTGACGGGGAAACTGATGGACATGGAAAACCCAACCCCGATCACTGTGAATGCTGCCCTTGATTCCAAGAATCCCTGCAATATTTGCGTCGAGGCGCTATAGCTGTTTACGTCAATTCCTGGGGCGGAGGCAGGGAATATGGCTCTCAAATGTATTCGTCGCCGGTGGGGTGTGTATATCGCCGGCGGCATATCGCGCCGTATATTGCCGTTTCTGGAAAATGGGCGATTCGTGAATACGTTCTGAAGTAAAGATCGCATGTCCGATATCGTTTCAAAAGCACGGTGTATGTGATCATGTATACAAAGGTTGCCCTTTTGGGCGTTGCATGTTATCATTTAGACAAAGCTGTGAAAGATTTTTGGAATACATGTGGGAGGTGACAAAATGTTCCGAAGGGTATCCGTGGTTTTTGTCGTGATTTTGTGTATGACCATGTCTGGCTGTGCGGCTATGAGGCATGTTGACGGAAGTTCAGATGAGGATATGAAGAAATTCAGAGCATCCAAGGATGATCTGTGGAACGAGACGAAGAAACTGAAACAGGATAATGAAGCCTGCCGTCGCACCATTCAGGAGAAGCAGGGAGAAATTGATCAATTAACCAAACAGGTGGCAAATCTGAATAAGGACATAGAAGGTCTGAAAACAGAAGTGGAGCAGGCCAAGGGGGCGACGAAAAATGAGATTGCAAAAGCAAATGGAGAAGATATATCCTTGAAAGATCTGGTGAGTCCGGTGAAGGAAAAAACGATCACTGTTGAAGACAAGAAGTCTGAGAGTTCCGGTCCTGAAAAGGAAGGTGTGAAACAGGATCAAAAAGCGGATGTTGACAAAAAGGATGCCCCTCAAACAACGACGGTTGAAAAGGGAGTTGAGCCGAAGGTGCTCAGGGTGAAGGTTTTGAGCGGAAATGGTGAAATATCTTCTGCAAGGGCAATGTCGGAAAAGTTGAAAAAGTTGGGGTACAAGATTGAAAACACCGGACTGGCTCCTCGATCGAATTTCGATGTGATTACGATTTACTTTGCTCCGAATTACAAGAGTGAAGCGCAACAGGTGGCGAAGCAGTTAGGTGGCGCCGCCATTGCTAAACCTTTGACCTGGCCCTCTATTTTTCATGTGATAGTGGTTACGGGCCCTTAGCTGCTTCATTTTCATACGGAAGGAATTCACATACAGGAGGTGCGCAATCATGAAGTTCAATGACATTCAAAAAATGGCCAAAGGGGTCGGTATCAACACGTTTCAGATGAAGAAAAAGGACATGATCCTGGCCATCCAGAGAGTGGAAAATAATATTGAGTGCTATGGAACACCGAGGGTTGAATATTGTGAGGAGTACACGTGCCTCTGGCGGGATGATTGTCTGTCTGTAAATGAGAAAGGCAAGATGGATCGGGTTTAACGCCCCCTTTTTTTAAACCACCTGTTAAAAATATTCATGGCACGGCGGATTTTGGCCATGTTTTCTCTCGTTGCCTTTTCGCCTTCCGTGATCAGGTCTATGGCCTGAGAGAAATTGGACCAGTGCAAGTTTTTTACATCGGGGCGTATGACCACATCCGCTTCCATCAACTCATACTTTTCCAGTTTGTCTGTCGTAATTTCGCTTGCCCTGTAGTAGATGTCCATCGCTGTTTTCAATTCATCATCCAGGCGGATATCACGGTCTACCGCCACGGCAATGACGATATCCGCCCCCGCTTCTTTTGCGACACTGACGGGAATCAAACTGATAATGCCACCATCGGCCAGAAGCCTTTCTTTTTCCTTCAGCGGTTCTATCGCCCCGGGTACGGCGCAACTTGCCATTACGGCCTGTCTCAGGGATCCCTCGGAGAAGATGATTTTTTCGCCGCTGATGAGGTCCGTAGCCACAGCCCGAAAGGGAATATGTGTGTCTTCTATATTGATATCTGGAATAAAATAATGGATCATAGACCGTACATCATTCACCGATAAAATTCCGGGTTTGAATAGCATTTGTATCAGATAGAACTGATTCTTTAAAAA
>JAPLJQ010000382.1 GCA_026388495.1 Deltaproteobacteria bacterium
ATGGCGGATGAGAAGGGAAGGGCGATGGTCCGGGGGTTGATGGAGGAGATCGGGCGTCTGGCTCAGGCCGGGGGGGTCGCGCTTCCCGGGGACAGCGTGGAGACGGCCCTCGTCAAGGTCGCCCGCTTCCCCTATGAGACGAAATCGTCCATGCAGTTGGACTACGAGAGGGGGGGGCGGACAGAGGTTGATCTCTTCATCGGTTACGCCGTCCGCGCCGGGCGCGCCCTCGGCATTCCCGTTCCCCTCCATGAGGAGCTCTACGCCGCGCTGAAAAAATAGGGGAATTGGGGTTCATCAGGTTGATGCGTACTTCTTGAAAGAGATATTTTAAAATCCGCGTCAAGATACATGCTTTCTTTTGTAAATCAATAGGCAGGACTCTGGCGTTTCTGACGTTCACCGGAATATTTGTTTTTTCAGTAAGGGAATAAAAGGAATCTTACTTCCCTGAAGACTTCTCTTTGTTCCGGTAATTTCTCTTCATCCCGTTGATGATTCTGTTTATATCCTTCACCAGCCAGTCCGGTTTCAGCAAGCGGCCCTCTGCGCCGAAAGAGAGAAGCCAGGCCGTAAATTCCGGTTCAGACGAGGCGGTGAAGGTCAGGATGATTCTCTCCTCGTCCTTTTTCGTGATCACCTGATCGGGGCTCCAGATCCGTTCCGCCACATAGCAGGCAGACCAGCCCGTGAATTCCACTTCCACTGTGAACGTTTCATCCTTCATGACACCGAAATGGCTGTTGAAAACCTTTTCAAAATCGAAATTCTCCGGAGGCTCAAAGGTTCGGTCCGTCAGTTCCACGGCTTTGATCCGATGCACCGCCAGGAGGGGGTCGAATTTCGGGGACCGGTAGCGTTCGCCAGGCGTCCGGGCCAGTTGCGCATGAAGATAGACCGTGTCGCGATGGGAAAACAGTTTGAGAGGTTTGATGAAAAATGTCTTGGCCGTTTTTCCCGTAATGGCCTGGTAGATCAGTCGGCAGACCGCTTTTTTATCCATGGCTTCAATGAGGGTGCGAATCGCCTGGTGTTGGGGCGAATAGTCGATGGTTCCCGGTCGAAAGGCGGCAAAGTGGCAGGCAAAAACGTTATCGTCGCCCGGCAGGAGCGCCCGGCTCTTGAGCAAGGCGCGGGTCGCCTCCTCGTAAAGCGGTTTCCCCATGAGATGTTCCGCAAAATCCCGGCACATTTGGAGGGTCCGGATCTCCATCTCCGTCAGCGGTATGATGGGCATCGGGCTTGACGGGCGTTTGATCCGGTAATATTTCCTGTTTCCCTGAAAGGTTTCCTCGATATCCACGCCGTAGGCCATCCGGATGTCGTTCAATATCCGAATAACCGTCTGCTTCGAGCAATCCATTGACCGGGAAAGTTCCGTCAGGGAATAACGCTCCCCGGAGAACATCAGCCGGACGAACAGGCTGATCAGCTTCTGCCCGTAACTCCGATAAAGATCCAGTTTTTCAGCCATAAATGCCTCCCATAGCCAAGCCGTTCATCCTGAGCCTGTCGAAGGATAATTGTGCGTCCAATGCTTTCCCTTATCTCATCCCGACAAAGGCCGGTCAATGGAAATCATCATAATCGTGTCGTCATATGGAACGATGCCTTGGTACCATTGCAGAAAATTCCTCGTCGGAGCTCGCAAGCTGCGAAACCGCTCCTGAATATCGAGAAAAGATTTCCCTGATGGTAGTGTGCTATGATTCATTCGATTCGAAAACAGGACTGTCTTGAAAGGATGGATTGA
>JAPLJQ010000509.1 GCA_026388495.1 Deltaproteobacteria bacterium
GGGCGTCATGGAAATCGAGAGGTTCTGCAGGCGAAATCAGGATGAACTTGTCGGCGTATTTCCCTGTGGGACAACCGATCCCCCAGTGGGGCGTCGTCTCCGTGAGGTGGCGCAGGCTGACCTCCGTATACATCTTCACAACATGATTTTTCGTATCGACAAAAAGAGGTTTTGCCTTCGTCGGCCAGTCTTTTGGCCAGGCCTTCGCCCCAGGGCGGGCCGGAGCGGCTTCCAGCAACCCGTTTGTTCCGACGATCACCGCCCCGCTCGCAATCAGCATCGAAACAAGAAAGTCGCGGCGAGAGAGACCCGGGGACCGACGAATGTCGCAATTTCCTTCGTTAATCTGAAAATTTTTCATGGTTCTATTTTTCCCTTTTATAATAAGATCTGGCAACTTATCTGGGCATGCCTTTATTGACAATATCTCCTCTGCCGCCGAACAGGGCATTATTAAAGCCATTCTTGCCACAACCTACTTTTCCAGCTTCATCCCCGCATCCTTCCAGTCGGCGATCAGGGTCTGGTAGATATTCGGGTAGGCAAGCTGGATCAACTTCCTGTAGGCCAGATAGCTTCGACTCCCCGTATTACAGGTAACGATAATCTTCTTTTCCTTTGGCAGAATGTCGGACCGGGAGGCAAAGGTTTCCGCAGGAATATTGATGGACGTGGGAATGTGGCCTTCTTTGTATTCCGAAGGGTCCCGTACATCGACAAGGATATAATCCGTCTTCTTCTCCCGGATCATCTTCTGGATGTCGGCGGGTTTGAGTTTGCTGGTGTCAACCTTCTTTTCATAGTCGGGTCCGACAAAGATGGGCAGGTTTCTCTCTTCCCACACTGGGATGCCCTCGCTGTAGATCATGATATTGTTATATCCCAAAGGCTCCAACTGTTGCGCCAGTCTCTTGCTTTTCCCGCATTTCACGCCGTTGCAGTAAATGATCAACAGAGTATTCTTGTCGGCAGGCAGCAGCGCTATATTTTCCTGAAGTTTCTTGTCGGGAACGTTGATCGCCTTGAATATGTGGGCGTTCTTGTATTCCTGTTTCGTTCTGGCATCGATCAGGATAAATTTTTGTTTCTTGTCAAACATCGCTTTCAGTTGATCCGTAGTGACGGTTTTAAATTCCTTTTCGGCAAACGCCTGCGGAACGGCAAAGACAAAAATCAGCATCAAAACGGTGATCGCTGCAATCCTGAAACGGTAATCTGTTATCGACTTCATGGTTCCTCCTCAATATTCTATTGTTTTTTTGCTGCCGCAATTTTACAGCAGCTTTTTATTCCATCCATGATGCAAAACCTTTGAATAACGCCGGAAAATTGTCTCGCTTGTCATTCCGGCGAAAGCCGGAATCCAGTTCCACCCGTGTCCTGATCTGCTCCACGTCTCCGTCGGAGTAATCGGTCTCGATCTTTAAACAGGGCAATCCGTGTCGCTCTTTCACATGCTTCATGATTTTGTAAGATTCCACGTTGTAGGAATGACAGGCATGAAGAACCACATCGATGACGACGTCCGGTTTGAACCTCTTGATCATCTCATCCAGCATGTCGAGGCGTCTTCTGTTCGGCGTCATGCAGGAACAGGGAATCTTCAGGGTAGCTTCAGCAACGGCAGTCAGGGGGTCCCCGGTCCCCTCCTCGATGCGAATGGAATATCCTTTCATCCCGCTGCACGCCTACAGCGCCACAATGACACCGCCGGCCTCATCGATGATCTGTAAAACCTTACCGGCGTCCCCCCCGATGGGACAGCCGCTCACGAGTACACGGGGGGAATCATGGAATCCGAAGAAGATCCCGCCGGCAATACGTTCATTCAACCTTAGGGTGATCCCTTCCATAAGATGCCGGAGTTCCTCGCTGTTCGTTACATGATCGAGGCCGATGACATCGTATAGCTCTCTCCAGTGGATGGACGGAGGATGACAGGCCAAAAAATCAAAAAAACGGTCCATTATGCGGTTTTTTCTGTTTGTCTCCCTGATCTCCGCTTCGATCCGATCTTCCGCAATTTCAACCTGAAATGCCGTTTCCAGGAAGTTTTTGAGTTTTTTCACCATCCCCGTCCAGCGTACCAGCGACGCCGTGTCATCGGGC
>JAPLJQ010000607.1 GCA_026388495.1 Deltaproteobacteria bacterium
CCGCTTGCAGCTCTGTTAGGTGATATCTGCGGACAAGGCCGGACGTCAGGGAATCCTATTGATTCAGGGCGGGGCATGGGTTTCCCCGTCAGGTTTTATACACGACGCAATATATGAACTGCTGTTTGTCATGCCGGACTTGATCCGGCATCCAGTATTTTCCTGGATTCCGGCTTTCGAGGCTGTGTCACAACAGGAAGAAATGTCATTCCGAACGAATGTGATGAATCTTAATGCACGAATATTATTTTCTATTTAGATTTCTCGCGTTGCTCGAAATGACAAAAAAGAGAATTACGACACAGTCTCTTCGCCGGAATGACGCTGTGTATAGATGGTGGCACATAGGGCGTTTTCAGATATTTTTTTGCATCTATCTGAGCGATGCCTTCACCGCCTTCTACCTTGAGGGCTCTGGAATAACATTCTTCCGCCTGCTTTCTTTCTCTTTGGGCATCGTGAATCATTCCCAGATTCACCCAGGCCCACGCCCGAACCCGAGCGTTATAAGAGGAACTATCCGTTAGAACCCTTTGGAAATATACTGCGGCTTTGGCATATTGTCTCTGATTGAAAAGGATTCTTCCCATTAACTGATCATAGCGGGGCTGAAGCTGAGGGACGAAAGGCGGTATGTCGGCCTGAATGCCTTTTTCAATCTCCCGGGCTATGCCAAGGGCTTCATCGAATCGATGGAGGTCGGAAAGCGTATTGGCCAACCCAAACGAGCAATTATAATTGCGGGGGAACTTTTCCTTTAATTCCCGGGCAATGGTTAGCGCCCGGGCGGGCTGTTTCTCGAAATTCGTATAAACGGAGGCAAGTTCAGCTTTGGCAAGTTCCTTGAGAAGATCCCCTTTTTGCGCCGCCAGTTCCAGTTCCCGAAGACCTTTTTGGCGGTCCCCGGATGTAATCAACAGGGAAGAAAAGAAGCGGCTCAAACCCGGGAGATGATCGAAATGATAATGGAGGAGGCCCATGGGGAAATAAATGTCATAATTCTGAGGATCTTCTTCCTTTGCTTTTTCCAGATAATACCAGATATTAGAAGTTTCCCGCCCTATCATGAAATAACGTTTTTGTGTGATCGCCCAGCGAACTTTGACGATTTTCGCCAGGGCCATAGCAAAGTATGCTTGACCGTCTTTGGGATATTTTTCAATTCTTTTCTCTCCCCGGGCAATGGTTTCGCTGACATAGCGCAGCATGATCTCTTGATTCCTCTCCCTGTCCTTCTGTTCAAAGCTTGTCTCATAGGACAATAAGTGAGACAGAGCCAGAAAGGCATATCCCGTCGGGTTTTCCCGGTCCAGTTCCACAGCTTTCTTCAGATAGGCGTTCGCAGTCTCGGCCTCCAGGTTAAAAGATTTTTCAATTCCCTGCCTTAGATAGGATCTGAACTGGTTCGAACGCTGTTGCGCAGCCTCTATATCCGTTTCTGTAATGAAGACGAGGGGAAAAGATAAGCAAAGGGCAAGGGAAAGAATGATAACGCTTTGTTTCTTCAAGAATTTAACCTCATACGATAGACTTTTAATTTTCATGCCTTGATGACGCTTTTCGCAGTATTATAAAGGGTGTCATGACGGAAATAAAGAGAAGAATATCAGGGAATGCTTTTCTGAAAGCTGACACCCTGAAGCACCTATTAGTCATAGAAACAAACGAAGACATTCTATAAAAACATCAAGGCTTCCGGAAATATGATCAACAGAAATGATGACAAAGAAAGGCCGGATATGCTCAATCAATGAAACATATCCGGCCAAGGTATTGATTATCATCGGCGCGAAACTTGTGCCATTCTTTCTCTTCCAGGAGGGGAATTTCTGACCTCCGTAAGAGAAAATATTATCTTTTTACTGAATTTATATCATCAAGTAAATCAATGTCTTCTACCCACGCATCGATTTCTCCTACGGTTGTAAATGTCTTTAAGTCCTGAGGGGGTGCGTTCTTATATGTTTCCCGAATAATAACTTTATGACCTGCTAAAATAGTTTTACGGGCATTGGAAATTAATTCATCTACGACATCTCTTTTATCATATTTCAGTAGATCAGATATTTCATGGGCCGATATTATTAAGTCACACATATTTACCTCTTGAGATTATCTTTATGCTAATAAAATATCATTTGTGAAATAATTTATCAATATTATAAAGCTAATTTGCTACTGTTTGACGCATTATTTACATTTCGATAAAATATATATCTGTCCCACGAAATAATCTCACATTATAGACAGTGCGCATCCCAGCACCCTTCAAAGCGTTACGTCTTTATTCATTGAATCCAGATTGAAACATTCGAAGAACGTCCCCTTCAGAACCCTTTAATGCATGATATTTCAACTACGATTGACTTGACATGAAGCGAAAAAAGAATATAATCGCTTCAGCAATTGAAGCAATAAAAGGTGACAAATGACTCAGTACTTATGGGAGCGTCCGGATTGGACACACTTCAGATGGAAGAACGAAGATAGGCTTCGAAGATAGGAGCGGAAATGATCATTGGGGATATTGAACGACATAGAGAGCAATGCCGTTTAATCGTTCTTTGTCGAGTTTAGTCCTTCGAGCAGGGGTTTCAACTCAAGCAAACGTTCCTGTGCAACCTTCCAGACGGTCTTCAGGTCAACCCCCATGTAGTCGTGGATGAGAACGTCCCGCATTCCGGCCATTTTACTCCAGGGAATATCGGGATGTTTTTTTCTAAACGATGTCGGAATGTGTTTGGCTGCTTCACCGAGGACTTCAAGACACCTGATCACGGCGTTGACCGTCTTCTTGTCCGCTGCAAACATTTCATAAGACATTTCGAGGGTGAACTCCTCTACATCGGCAATAGCAGTTATAATATCATCGAGGTAATCGGAGATCTCCCGCCCTTTAGACATATTCGACCTCGGACAGGATACGTTTACCAATGGCTGGCTTGAGAGCGGACTCCATGACCAAATCAACCTTGGTATGGAGTTTGTCTTCAAGATATTCGCGCAGGTCCAAAAATTCAAAGAGGTCTACATCGCGGTTGAAGATAACAAGTATGTCGATATCACTCCTCTTGCTCTGCTTCTCCCTAACATAGGATCCAAACAAGCCGAGCCGCTGGACTCCGTAATGGGATTCCATCTCAGGCTTATTGTTTCTGATGATTTTGATTATTTCTTTCTTTCCCATAATCGCTTACCGCCAACATTAATAGCTTTGATCCGTGTTCTTTCTATAGGGTCAATATAGGAGAGTCTTTGTTTCATGTCAATGTGATTTGAGTATCTGATGCTTTTTACCAATTAAAGAACCATGATATCATTTTTCAGTTAAACCTCGAGTACGACGTCTTTATTTCCGCCCTGTACTTCGGCAAAGATGAACTGGAAGAAGGCCCGTTGTCCGAAGCGCCGATCTATAAAGTTATCCAGCGCGAAGGGGTTCCGTTATGAGTTCAGATGAGAAACAAAAGTCCCTCGCCGGACACAGGTTGGATCAGGCAGCGGAAAGCCTGGAAGAAGCCCGCTATCTTATGGATGGTGGAAAAAGCCTTCGCTCCGTTGCGAACCGGATTTATTATGGCATGTTCTACGCCGTCCTGGCCCTCCTTATTTATGAACCTTATTCATCTTCAAAACATACGGGCGTTCTTTCCTATTTCAACAGGAACTTTGTAAAATCCGGCTGCCTTCCAGCTATCCTCAAGACATCAATATTCGTTGATAAGCAAGATTTCATGTGGTAATAATTAAAGCATATTTCCTCCATAAATATGATATATAGATCGTGAAGGATCTGCTAAACTAATTATCGAAGATGGTAGCACCAAAAGATACATGGTTAAAATATTGTATGTCGCCGTCGGAAAACGGAATAGATAACTAAAAATTATGTATGCACAAAAGATTGATTTGCCAATAAAAGAAATCACAGCCCTTTGCAAGCGGTATAATGTACGGGAACTTGCAGTTTTTGGATCGGCTGTCAAAAACAAACTGCGATCAGATAGCGATATAGATTTACTGGTAGAATTTGAGCCTGATGCGCAGGTAGGCTTCATAACTCTTTTCCGGATGCAGCGGGAGCTTTCGGGCCTTATGCATCGTAAAGTTGACTTGGTCCCTAAAGGCGGTTTGAAACCAATACTGAGGCATGAAATTCTCTCCGCCGCAAAGGTGCTTTATGCGGCGTGAGGAATTGTATCTTTCCGATATCCTGGAGGCAGCAGATGCAATTGAAAAATTCTTGGCGGACCTTGATAAGGATGCTTTTATAAATAGCGACCTAATCAGGAGCGCTGTCCTGCAAAAGCTGACAATTATCGGTGAAGCAACTGCGCGCCTTCCGAAAGCATTCAAAGAACGGAATAAAGACATAGAGTGGGCAGATATAATTGCTTTTCGAAACCTCACAGTACACGCGTACTTTTCTATCGACTGGTCGATCGTATGGACAACAGCTGCAAAAGACGTCCCTGAATTAAAGAAGAAAATATCTGCCATCGTTTCGAAAACCAGCCAATAAAAATGAACTCCGCCGCAGTAAGCTACGGGGTATTAAACC
>JAPLJQ010000522.1 GCA_026388495.1 Deltaproteobacteria bacterium
ACCGGTCCTTCCCGGTAGACCTTCACCATCCGGGGGTGCATGGGAAATACAACTTTTTGTCCGTCCGTAGCCTCATTGATAAATCTAATGATCGTTGCCAGTTGCTTCGGCTCATCCGTGTTTTCCGCCCGGTGAAGGGTCAGAAGGATATATTGCTTTTCCTGAAGACCGAGCGAGGAAAGAATCGTTGATTTCTCCTGCGCCAGAACCAAGGCATAGCGAAGCATATCATACATTACATCGCCAACTGTCACTATCAGCGGGGCGTCCGGGGAAATCCGGAGACGCGATATCGAACTCTGAGGGCTTCTAGTCACATCCTCAGCGTTCCCCGATAAATCCGTGGATAAGGTACCGATCTCTGGCGAAATTTGGTCATGCCGGCGGATTTCTTGTTGTTCCCTCGTAAAGCCTTCACGGCGGAGGTTCTCCACGGCTGTTTCCGAGGGGCAGAACAAATACGCCGAAACATGATCCGTCAAAATCCGGTTGATCTCTTCCGGCATACGCTTGTTGAAACTCCGGAGACCCGCTTCCACGTGGGCCACGGGGATGTGCATCTTGGCCGCGGCGATGGCGCCGCCAAGTGTAGAGTTCGTATCGCCATATACGATCATGATGTCCGGTTTTTCCTTGAAAAGGACATCTTCAACCCTTTGCATGACCCAACCGGTCTGTTGTCCATGAGCCCCCGATCCAACCTCCAAATGATAATCCGGCTCATCGATGCCCAGTTCGTCAAAAAAGATCTTTGACATGCGGTAGTCATAGTGTTGACCCGTATGGATCACCAGGTTTTCGATGGAATAGTTTGACTCGGCCTTACGAATCGCCTGTTGAACGGGGAAATACTTGATGAATTGGGGCCGTGCGCCGATAATATGTAAAAGTTTCATGTTGATTTTGGTATTCTTCTCATTCAGACAATCACTTGACCGATTTTTTCCTGATCCTGGACGGAAAGATAAGGGTGCATGGGTAAGCTGAAAATTCGGCCGGCGGCATTTTCACTGACCGGAAAATCAGCTTCTGCGTATGCCAATGATTTGAAAGCCGTTTGCAGGTGCAGGGGCTTGGGGTAATAGATCGCCGTGGGGATCTTGTTTTCCTGAAGTTGCTTCTGTAGACTGGAGCGGTGACCTTCATCTTTTGCAAGCAGGGAATATTGCGCCCACACGCTTTTATAACCGTCGGGAATGCGAGGGGTAAGGAGTGAAGAATTATGAGAGAGGAGGGTTGAATAACGTCGGGCCGCTTCTTGCCGCAATTGTACCTCTTCGGGAAATATCTCGAATTTGGCGAGCAGAATGGCGGCCTGAAGAGTATCAAGGCGGCCATTGATGCCGATGCGGACGTTATCGTATTTATGTCCTCCCTTGCCATGCACCCGGATGGATTCCATGATTTCAGCTAATTGGTCGTCATCGGTAAAGCACATGCCACCGTCTCCGTAACAGCCCAGGGGCTTGGCGGGGAAGAATGATGTACAGGCAATATCGGCCAAGGAGCAGGCTTTTTTGCCTTTGTATTCGCCCCCGAAAGACTGGGCGGCGTCCTCGATGACGAAGAGGCCGCGTTCTTTGGCAATTCGGTTGATCGTATCGTAATCGGCGGGGAGGCCGAAAAGATCCACGGGAATAACCCCCCGGGGAGTTAGTGTTACGTTTTCCGTTTTTAGATTTACGTTATTATTAGGCAAAGGGTGAATAGAAGAATCATTGGATTTCACGGCCTGGATGGCTAACGCAAGTTTGGCCGGATCGATATTGAAGGTATCGGGGTCAATATCCACAAAGACCGGTGTGGCGCCGAGGAGACTGATGACCTCTGCCGTGGCGATGAATGTAAAGGGGGTGGTGAAGATCGCATCCCCCGGCCCTACGTTATAGGCCATAAGGGCCATGAGGAGGGCGTCCGTCCCCGAGGCGCAACCGATAGCGTGCTTTACCCCCACATATGCTGCTAACTTCGATTCCAGTTCCTTTATTTCCGGCCCCATAATGTAGTTGCCATGACTCAGGACCTTTTGGATGTTTTGGTCAACCTGTTCTTTAATCCGCCGCTGCTGGGCAGCCAAATCAATAAAATTCATATAAATTCTCTCCAGGGTATTTTTTATTGCCTTCTATCTTACGGTTACTTTGTCTGTTGCGGTGCGCACCTGATCCTTGATCCGTTTCACATGTCCCCGACCCAGCCCTTTTACCTCGCATCCCAGTTCAAAGTAGCGTTTGATTTTGGTATCATCGAGAATGCCAAAGCAGTCGATGATGGCCACCGGTCTGCCTGTTGCTGCTATAATCTCATCGGGCGTCAAATGAAGGTAAGCCTGATGCCGGACCGCGAAGATAACGGCATCCACACCTTGCAGAACAGCACCTAAATCGCTCTTTACCTCCATTTCCGTGAGTTTCTCCTGGTTCCGGAAAAATCTCGCCCAGGAATGGCCAGGGGCCGGGTAGGTATCCTGCTTTTCAATCTCCCACCAACGTTTCACATAGGGGTCGTGGACAACAACCTCTCCTCCCATTTCCGTCAGCTTCCGGACGACAATTTCAGAACCGCTGTACCGCGTATCCCCCACATCCTCCCGGTATGAGGCGCCCAATAAGGCAATCCTCGAAGCCGCTACAATTTTACCCATGTTTCTCAAGGCATCCCGGACCAGTTCCGCTACATGGAGGGACCGGGTATCGTTGATGTCGATTGCCAAGGGGGTGATCTTGAAGATGTCGTCATCGAAACCCATGAGGGTATGGTAAGACCAGACGCCCAGGCCGCCGTCCTTGGGCAGGCAATAGCCGCCGACCCCGGGACCGGGGAAGATCATATTGGAATGGGTGGGCCGAACCTTGATCGCCTGGATGACCTTAATGAGATCCACGCCGTTTCGCTCGGCAAACAGACTCCACTCGTTGAGAAAGGCCAGGATTGTCGCCCGGTATGAATTTTCCACGATCTTGCAGGTCTCGCTCTCGATAGGGCGGTCCAGAACGGTGAGGGGGAACTGCTCCACGTTGAGAATTTCCGACAGGAATGCGGTAACCCTTTCTCTGGCCTTTTCGTTGATGCCGCTGCAAACCCGCCAGAAGTCCCGGATGGAGGAAACGTACTCCCGGCCCGGCATGACGCGCTCATAGGAGTGAGCCAAAAGCGGCTCCGAATCGATGCCCCGTTGCACAAAAGCCTTCTTGACGATCGGATAAGCCACATATTCTGTGGTTCCCGGAGGAACGGTCGTTTCGATGAGGACCAGACATTCCGGTCCGATTTTATCGGCGATTACCTTAAGACTTTCTTCGAGGGCGGCGATATCGGCATGGCCCTTACGGCAGTCCCCCAAAGTTTCCTTGAAATAGTCGCATTGAACATCCACAACGACGACGTCAGCCAGGCTCAGGGCGTCATAGGTAAAGGTTGCCGTAAGGGTTTTCTTCTCCAGGACGCAACGCCGGATCATGGGAGCCACTTCCGGATCTTCCGATTCCACCGGGGCAATTCCCCGATTCAGCAGGGGGATCTTCCAGAAGGAGCGCGGCGAGGGCCGCTGCATGCCGATGACGAATTTGGTGGGCTGGCCAGTTTTTTTATCTACAGCGTCGGCCACAATTCCGGCCATGACGGCGCCGACAAAACCAACGCCCATTACGACAACGATTTCCCGGCCTTCCTTTTTGTGTTTCTTTACAAGCTGCTGCAGTCTTTTATATTCTTTTTCATAGTCACCGGGAACTGGCAAGGGAAAGGATTCACCGGTAGGGGCGGTACTTAGCATCTTCTCAGTCATACAATAAAGCTCCTTGTGTAATGGTTTCTCAATGGATATGCGCTATTGATTGGCAATAGCTAAGATTTCCTGTTCATTCTCAAGTCATAGAGGATAAATGACAGAAGAAGGCCGATTACAAGCGAAATAACCGCAGCAGAGAGCATATTTTGGGCAATCCTTATCTTATACCCGCTCGGCACAACCATCGGTTCCTGAATGACCTGAATCGACTTTCCTTCATGAATGATCTTCGTCAGGGCATCGAACTGCTTTTTAAGAAGGAGCTTCTCCTGGTCCAATTTCCGATATTCTTTTTGTTTCTCACTCAAGTTAGCCGCCATATTTTTAACAGCAAGGTCATCTCCCTTAGGTTCTCGTTTCATCTTTGTCAAATCGCTTTTAAGACGTCCTATTTCATTCAATTTTTTCATACTTTCCAAATCGGCTTGGGACGTCTGTTTTTTTATGGAATCCATATATTTTGACTGAACGGTCTGTAATTTTTCCTGCCGTTCCTTTTCATAAAAACTCGCTAATTGTCCGATGAGGGCATTCACAACCTTCAACCCCATGACAGGATCTCTGGTCTCATGGATAACCAGAACCACATCCGTGCCCTGTGGAAGTATTGTACGAATTTCGAGAGGCTTTTGAGGATCCAACTTGAGGGACTGACATACTGATCTGTCAAAGATTCCATCCGAAATCAGCCGCTCAAGTCCCCCGGGTGTTACCAGCGGGGTTATTAAACCGTTGTCGCTCAAAAATGATCCGGGTTTTATTAAAACGGACACCTTATAGGGCGGAATCTTTAAATAACTCATGACGCCGACAACGACCACGGATGCGATAACCAGCACCAGGATCAGCAATTTGCTGTGAATGATAGCCTTTATATAGTCAGAACCTTTCATGTAAACATATGACTCCATGACCTTAGATCCTCACTTTCTTTTGATACCCTCAACATTCTCATTTCTGTTTCTATGTCATTTCAAAGTTTCTAAAATGAAGAAATTTAAAAGGTCTC
>JAPLJQ010000004.1 GCA_026388495.1 Deltaproteobacteria bacterium
ATTTTCATAGGAGATCGAAAAAGCAATGATATCGAAATCCGACAGGGGCTTCTGTGACTCCAGGCTGAAAAGGGGGGTTGATCCCGGGGTGAAGAAAACGTCATCCCCGGGATCGGGAAGGAAGGCTCTTTCACAGAGGAAAGAGCTGTGGCGATTTATAAGTGCATAAATTGTCTGGAAACCGAGGTTGGACATCCCGGTGCGATAGGTGTTCGGATATGTTAGACAAACAGTTAGACATTTTCCCCAGACTTTTTTTTGATACCCTTCTTCACGGGTTAAAAGATCGCTGTATTTTCTTTTAAGGGTCCATGACATGTTTAATTTCGGCTAATCCGCCTGTCTTCTCAGGAATGTCGGTATTTCAAGATCCATCTGGTCAATATCATCCACCAGGCCCATCTTGACCACATTCATGTTCTCAATGGGCTTTTCCTGCCTGATGAAGGTCGGCATGGACAGATCTTCTCTTTTATGTCCGGCGATACGGGAGAAGCCTGTCAGCGTTTGTTTTTTCTTTCCCGCTTCTTCAAAACCGGTCGCAATGACGGTGATGCGGATTTCATCCTCCATGGATTCATCCACCACCGTTCCGAAGATGATATTCGCATCCTCATGAGCTTCCGCCTGGATCAGGGAAGAGGCTTCATTGATTTCAAACAGGGTCATATCCGGTCCGCCTGTGATATTAAGGAGAATGCCGTGGGCTCCCTGGATCGTGTTATCTTCCAGAAGTGGGGAGGATATCGCCTTCTGTGCCGCTTCGATGGCCCTGTTGTCTCCGCAGGCGATGCCGGTGCCCATGAGAGCCATTCCCATACCGGACATGATGTTCTTTACGTCGGCAAAATCAAGATTGATCAATCCCGGAACCATAATGAGATCAGAAATCCCTTTCACGGCGTGATACAGGATATCGTCCGCCCTCTTGAAGGCCTCCAGGAGGGAGAGATTTTTTCCACCGAGGCTGAGGAGCCTCTGATTGGGAACGACGATAAGGGTATCCACGATCTGTCTCAATTCGGCGATTCCTTCTTCTGCCTGCACATTCCTTTTTTTCCCTTCAAACTGAAAAGGTTTTGTGACGACAGCAACGGTCAAAATGCCAAGCTCTTTAGAGATTTCTGCTACGATGGGGGCGCCGCCTGTTCCGGTCCCGCCGCCAAGTCCGGCGGTAATGAAAACCATGTCAGACCCCCCGAGATATTCCTTCAGGATATCCCTTGTTTCCATGGCTGCGCTTCTGCCTACTTCAGGGTCAGAGCCTGCTCCGAGACCCTTTGTCGCTTCGGCGCCAAGTTGAAGCTTGACCGGTGAAGTGGATGCTTTTAGCGCCTGGGCATCTGTGTTTGCCGCGATAAATTCAACACCCTTCAGATTGTAAGATATCATGGTGTTGACAGCGTTACCGCCTCCTCCACCGATACCGATCACCTTAATCTTCGCCGTGTTTACCGGATCTGACTCAACAAATTCAAACATAACCCTCCCTCCCCAATTAAAAGAATTCTAAAAACCACTTTTTTATTTTCCTTGTTGTGCTGGTAAAAATATTTCCTTCGCCCTTCGGGTCTTTCGACATATTTTTACTGCCATACATTACCAACCCGACTCCTGTAGCATATATGGGACTGTTTATTACATCCGTCAGTCCTCCTACACCCGTCGGATACCCTTTCCTGACCGGCATGTTGAAAACATGTTCAGCCAGTTCTGTAATACCGTCCAGGATGGATGTCCCCCCTGTTAACACAATGCCCGCAGCCAGAATGTCTTCATAACCTGACTTGACGATTTCCCTGTAGGCCATATTAAGGATTTCCTCCATACGTGGTTCTATGATCCTGCCAAGGATCTGTCGCGAAACGCTTCTTGGTTCTCTTCCTCCTACACTTGGAACTTCTATGACTTCGTCTTTTGGAATCAATGATGTGAAGGCGCAGCCATATTTAATTTTTATTTTCTCAGCATCCGAAAGGGGTGTTCGGAGCCCCGTGGCAATATCACTGGTCAGATAATTTCCCCCGACCGGCAGGACGGCCGTATGTTTAACGCTTCCTTCCGAAAAGACGGCGATGTCCGTAGTGCCCCCTCCAATATCCAGCAGGGCCACCCCAAGATCCTTCTCGTCAGCACTTAGGACGGCTTCACTGGATGCCAGTTGTTCCAGAATAATATCATTAATTTCCAGCCCGACCCGGTTAACGGATTTAACAATGTTTTGTATGGATGTCACGGACCCGGTCACAATATGTACCTTGGCCTCGAGGCGGACGCCAGACATTCCCACCGGGTCTCTGACGCCATCCTGATCATCGACGACAAAGCTCTGGGGGAGGGTTTGAATAATTTCCCTGTCCAGGGGAATGGCGATGGCCCTCGATGCCTCAACGGCCCTTTGTACGTCCTCGTCATCAACCTCTCGACCCTTTACAGCGACAATGCCGAGGCTGTTTTGCCCCTTGATGTGTCCACCGGCGACACCGGCGTACACAGAGCTGATTTCGCAGCCCGACATGTGCTCAGCCTCTTCAACGGCCTTTTTAATCGTCTCTACGGTGTTTTCGATGTTGACCACGACCCCTTTTCTCAGACCCTCCGAGGGATGGGAGCCTATGCCGATAATGTCGATGCCCGTATCTGTCATTTCAGCGACAACGGCACAGGTTTTTGTGGTGCCTATATCCAATCCGACAATCACATGCCCTTTTTTAGCCATAGCCTGTCTGTATTTCCTCCTTTGCGGTCTTTCTGCAGTAGTCAACGATACCACCCGTTTTGACCCATTAAATATTTGCCGCTGACGGACGTCATGTTCTCAATTCTTTCTTTGATCCCGGCGGCGCCGAAGGCCCCAGGACGTTCCTTCTCTGAACGGTTATCTTGGTAGGATCACTGAGATCAATGAGCAAATATCCCGGCTTGAGATTCCTCCTGTCCAGATCAGCCATGACAGGCGCCAGGCGCTTTAACTTATTATCATAATTGTCGAATCCGAGTTGAAGGCAAAGACCGCTGTCCGTAAAGAGGGAGAGCCCGAACACCTCGTGGCCGTGAATCTCTGAAACCCGGTTTATTGCCGGAAAATCTTTTAAATTTGACAGGAAACTCAACAGTTCTAATGATTTGTTTAAAAGATGGGCATTCGTTTTATCTTCAGCGTAACATCCGCTCAGCACAGGAAGGTCCGTTTCATCTCCGTTCTGGAGTCTTTTAAAGGGAATACCTTCGGGGTCCAGCAGATAAAAACCGCTGTCCCGCTTGACCAGTGCAACTGCCGTTCTTTCGCGGATCTCGATAACCAGCCGGTTGGGCAGTTCTCTGCCGATATAAACGTCTTTTACCCATGGATTTGAGGTAATCCTCCTGGTTACCGCATCCGGATTAATGGACAGGAGACTTTGAAAAGGTTTGACGGCAGCGAGTGTTAATACATCTTTTTCTGTAAGCTCCTTGCACCCTTTCACGATCGTTTCCTTGATCTGGAAATAGGTTGAATTGACGACATAATGGTAGCCATAGATCATGGTCGCTGTGATCGTTAAAATGACAACAACCAATAGGATGGCTTTGGAAACTTCCCGCAGGATGTTCCTGCCGTGTCTCTTAAAACGGTTTTTTCGCGTTTCCAGTTTGGTTTTGAAACGGTTTTTCATCCGTTTTCTCCAATGATCATGACTTCGGGTTCGAGATGGATGCCTCTCTCCTCCCAGACTTTCTTTTTAACCATATCCATCAGGGCCAAAATATCCGCCGCTTTTGCATTTCCCGTATTGACAATGAAATTTCCATGTTTCTCCGATATTTTCGCACCACCGATCCGAGCGCCCTTGAGGCCGAGGTCGTCAATGATCTGACCGGCGGGCATACCTTTCTGATTCTTGAATACGGAACCTGCACTACGGTGTTCCAGAGGATGTTTTTCCTTCCTGATTTCGAGAATTTCACGAATTCTATCCTGAATTTTTTCCTTAATCCCCCTGGATAGCAAGAATGAGGCGCTGACGATAATAGATCCTTCCGGCAGTTCCAGGTGTCTGTACTCGAATTTGAGAGCCGTTCTCTTGAATTCCGCAATGCCTCCATTCGTGCTCATAACGCTGACGGTCTCAATGACATCCTTGATTTCATTTCCATAAGCGCCGGCGTTCATCCTGACCGCCCCTCCGACGCTGCCTGGGATGCCGGCGCAAAACTCCATCCCCGTGAGGGATTCAACGGCAGACAAACGGACAATATCTGAAAGGCCGGCACCCGCTTCCGCATCAACAGAAACATGTTGGGCGTTCCTGTCCGTCCGGGCCACATGGCTGATGCATTGAAGAGAAATGATGACGCCCCGGTAACCGCCGTCTTTTATAATCAGGTTCGTCCAGTTACCGACAGGGATGAAGGGTATCCCGACGCTCCCGAGAAAGGAAATGGCCTGCCGCAGTTCATCCCTGCTTTTAGGAAAAACAAGGGCGTCAACCCTGCCGCCTACTCCGATCGATGTGTGTCGCTCCGTCGGTTCGTCAAATAGGATGTTGCCGGACACTATATCCGTCAAGGTTCGGCGGAACTGCTCATTTTGCACGTTCATGGCCTGACCTTTTTAAAAACGCCTCTCCGATTTTCCAAACGTTTCCCGCACCCTGGGTGATAATGACATCCGTCGGTTTTGCCGTGGCCACAAGGTGGTTTACAATGTCGTCAAAACCGGGAATGTAGGTGACATCCCTATGGCCGCTACGACGAATCCCTTCGCAGAGGGTCAGGGCGTTCACTCCCGGTATAGGGTCTTCGCTGGCTGCATAAATGTCCGTTACGATCAGGGTGTCTGCATCCGTAAAAGACGTCAGAAATTCTTTAAAGAGGGCATTGGTCCGGGTATAGCGGTGGGGTTGGAATACGACGACGATCCTGTCCTTCCATACCTGTCTTGCCGCAGCAAGGGTTTCTCTGATTTCTGTGGGATGATGGCCGTAATCGTCAACCACAGTAACGCCGCGAGCCGTTCCCTTGACTTCGAGCCTGCGTTGGACGCCGACAAAGCGCTTCAATCCCTCGAAAATGGTTGAAAATTCCATGTCGAATTCCCTGGCAACGGCAATCGTTGCCAGGGAATTATAAACGTTGAATCTGCCGGGAACATTTATGGTTACACCCCCACAGGGCTCTTCCTTGTAAAAGAGAAAAAAAGTGGAAGATGAACCGGCGAAATGTATGTCACCAGCCCGATAGTCCGCCGGAGACGTGATACCATATGTAATCGTTTTTCTTTTAATTTTAGGAAGGATGGCCTTTACATTTTCATCATCGAGGCAAAGGATGGTTGAACCGTAAAAGGGGACAATATTGGCGAATTGTAAAAAAGCCTCTTTGATTTCCTCTATGTCCCTGTAATAATCGAGGTGTTCACGGTCGATATTGGTAATGACCGCAAGCGATGGAGATAATTTGAGAAAGGAGCCGTCGCTCTCATCGGCCTCGGCCACAATGACCTCTCCATCTCCCATTTTCGCGTTGCTCCCGATACTGGCAAGCTTCCCTCCGATGACCATGGTGGGATCAAGACCTCCGTGAGCGAGGACGGTGGAAACCATGGATGTGGTGGTCGTTTTCCCGTGACTTCCCGATACGGCAATGGAAAATTTCATTTTCAGGAGTTCAGCCAGCATTTCGGCGCGGGGGATGACGGGGATCCCTCTTCTGTGGGCTTCCAAAACTTCGGGATTATCTGCTTTAACGGCTGTGGATGTGACGGCCACGTCGGCGGCGCCCAGGTGAGAGGCGTCATGACCGGCAAAAAATCTGGCGCCGAGGGCTGCCAGTCTTTGTGTAATATCGGACTGACTGAGATCCGAACCGCTGATGGTGTATCCCAGGTTGAGAAGCACTTCCGCGATGCCGCTCATACCGATGCCACCTATCCCCACAAAGTGGATATTCTTCACTTTTCTATGCATCAGATCTCTCCGGTGGCTGTTTTTTACTTTATCCATCGAATCCACGCCATCCGTTTGATGTAACGTTCTGCGATTAAATTACCGTATCTTGTGTATCATATTATTCTCATACACTATATCTTGTATATAATCCATAAAAATATTTTAAATTTTATCTAGCGATGTTTATGCAGATATCCACAATGTCGGAAGCTGC
>JAPLJQ010000294.1 GCA_026388495.1 Deltaproteobacteria bacterium
GCATCCCCTCTGATCCCCCTGAGAAGATAATAGGTGAATAAACCGTGGCGGACTTTGTCATAATCGGAACTGATCTGGCTGCCCGTTGAAGCCGCCACAACGGTCACTTTCCCTACTGTTAGAGATGGACTCTCCATCGACATCACAAGCGGTCTTGCCCCTTCGCTCGCTACACTTCTGCCTTTAGCCCCCGAAAAACAGCTATCAAGCATAACAGCAGTTTCCCCGTTGGAAAGCTTATTCAATGTGTCGTACATTCGGCTCAATGGATACAGTTTGGTTGGAAAATCAGGATTCCCGTCATAGGGAACAATATAGGCATCCCTGCCCTGTGGATCAGGTGCACCATGACCGGCATAATAAACAAAAACCCTGGAATTCTTAGTGACCCTTCGGGGCAACCAGTCCTCCAAATATGCCTCCAGATCACTCTTTGTAACCTTGTCATTCGTCAACACCATGATATTGGATCGAGGAATTCCGGCTAAATGCTCAAGATATTTGGCCATGACTTCTGCATCTCTGGATGCGTATTTTACTTCGGGAATGATTTTTTCCCGATAGTTGCTGATACCGAACAATAGAGCAAAATCGTCTTTTTTCTCATAACCTTTTACTCGCGAGGGAATATCGTCCACGTCTATTTCGGAAACTACTTCAATAACTTCTTTTACCTCTACCGACCTCATGGCTACCTGTAAAACCCTGCGCTCAGGTGCTGCAAAACCCTTGCTTTCTCTGATCTCTATCCGAAGTGTGGCCGATTCCGAAGCAATCTGTTCAGGAAGGATACCTTTAAAAACAGTCACCTTTTTCTCTCCCGCCTGCAGGTCACCGATAAACTTTGAACCACCGAGGGTATTAACGAGGGTAGGATGCCCTGACAACACAACCTGCACATTTCTGGCAAGCCCTTCGCCTTTGTTTTCAATTTCTACTTGAAGCGATATTTCCTCGCCACCGTCCAATACACGATCGTTATTCTGATCCTTCAGCCGGGTAGAAAAAGTCAGCTTAGGAACTTCGGATATAACTTCCACCTTTTCCCTGACAGTTCCTGTCTTGACGGCAATTTTTAAGACCGTTGCCTCGGCAGGAGAAAATCCCCGCTTTTCCTTGACATTTATTCTGATATTCCCAGCATCCGACGCGATCTGTAAGGGCAGCGTGGCTTTAAATTCGGCCGTTCTCTTCTCTCCTGCCTTTATATCTCCGAGGGTGCGTTTTTCTCCCAGATGGCGGATGATGTCATTATGTCCTGAAAGGAGAACCTGGACATCTCGTGCCTCACCTTTTCCTCTGTTTTCGACTTCCACTTTCAGGGTAACTTCCCCCCCCCCAACAAGAACATTGTCACCTGAAGTCTCCTTCATCATAACCTTAAAGGTCAGGTCGGGTGGGAGTTCCTGGACCTGCTGGTCTTTTTTGACATCCTGGACGGCAACCAGCTTTTCATCTTTTTTGCCCGGTAAAGATCCTTCGGCAACTGCAGGAGTTTCTATGTCGTCGGGCGCTGTCCGGCCCATGTCAACCTGAATGTAACCTCTGCCGCCGAAGAGAGATAAGGGACCCGCCCCTCGCACTGAATAATATCCAGCCATGATCATCCGATCAAAATCAATATAGTCAATCAGCCATTCACTGTGCGAAATAGACGTCCCAACCACCATCCATGAGGCCAGATGGGTGCTCTCAAGCCTGATCTCCGTGGCCGAATTTATCGACAAGATCCCCTCCGCCGGAACAACTAGGACAGGCATCAGATTCCAGGTTGTTCTCGGGGAGACCTTGAGCTTTATTTGCATATTCTCGCGGTCCAGATAAATGATATCGGTAAATTTTAAGGATTTCATCGTCCCTATTCCGGGCATGGGCCCACCCTGTGCGTAAAACGAAAATCCTTTGTCGAAGTAGGAATCTTTCCCGGTAACGTTCAAGATCTTTCCGGGGGTGGTTTCATACAGAGGGAAGCTCTTGTTTAGATTTTTCTTGATTAGGTTGTATATTTTTACCAGAATTTCCTGTCTCGGACTATCTTCTTTGATTGTATCGCACATATTACTTTCGCAATACTTGACAACGCTGGGCTTGACTGCCGCGCATCCTGCAAGAAACCACAGAAAGAAGAAGAGCGCTATAATTAATAATCCCTTTTTCATATTCTCTCCTGTAGGAGATTTCTCATGAGCAGAGTAGTGGTTTGAATTGATTTTTTTTATAAAGTTTTATATTGTAAGACGCTGTTTCGGAAGGACAGAATGACCTTTTTTGAATTATATATCAAGAATACCTGCC
>JAPLJQ010000490.1 GCA_026388495.1 Deltaproteobacteria bacterium
ATTTCATATGCTAACTGATTCCGGTCTGTTGGTAATTTCTTGCTTGATCGCCTCATGCATCCAGTATAAAGAAGATGCGCGAAGGAGTCAAGGCGGGATTATTTCAAAATGAGTCACTACCGGAAAAACAATTCATTGGACTTTCCCGCGTTTCCGATGATAACGTAATGAAAGGTGGAATTTTTGGAGGGCTATTTTTCGGACGATCGGGGGTGTGAACAACTTCCTGGAATGTAGCTTTTCTAACCCAGCACAACGGGGCATCCTTTCAAATAGAATTCATCAAGATATCTTGAAGTTTCATAAGAGGTAATGTATAAAGTAATACGAGTTCTCGTAAATGGGATAGAGCTATGAAATCTATCATAATGCGCATCACCCTTTTCACCGTACTTCTATTTTGCATTGTTATAACGTCTGCATATTCTGCTGCAGAGCGACGCACAGCTCTGGTAATCGGCAATGGCAGCTATACTACCGGCAGCCTCAGAAATCCCGTCAATGATGCCACGGTTGTGGCCTCCACCCTCAAGAAACTCGGCTTCGATGTGATCCTGAAGGAAAATGCCCTCCATAAGGATATGGAGAATGCGATCCGCGAATTTGGCGATCGGCTGAAAAAAGGCGGTGTCGGTCTGTTCTTTTATGCCGGTCATGGTGTGCAACTCAACGGGAAGAACTATCTCATCCCGATCGGTGCCAACCTCTCCCGCGAGACGGACGCAAAGTATGCGGCTGTCGATGCGGATATGATTCTCGATGAGATGGGTAACGCCGGGAACTACATGAATATCGTCATTCTTGACGCCTGCCGTGACAATCCCTTTGGCAAGACGTTCCGAAGCGCCAGCCGCGGTCTGGCCATCGTATCGGACGCCCCGCAAGGGACCCTGATCTCCTATTCCACAAGTCCCGGAAAAGTGGCCGCCGATGGCAGCGGCGGCAACAGTCCCTATACGTCTGCCATGGTAAGGCACATGGTGACGCCGGGGCTGCCGATCGAGGAAGTGTTCAAGAGGGTGCGGCAGGACATCAGCAAAAAAACGCAGGGGCAGCAAATCCCTTGGGAACTCTCTTCTCTGGAGGGGCAGTTCTTTTTTGCCCCGAAACCCGGTTCCCCTGAGGGAGCGGGAATAGGCGGGGAAAGAACCGCTGAGGCAGATCCGGAAGAAAAGGCTAATGTCGCCGAACAGGAACGGCTCCAGAAGGAAAAGGAGCGGCTGAGCAAAGAACGTGAGGTTTTGGATCGGGCGAAAACAAAACCTTTATCAGCAGTGAAAGAAGCCGTTGCCGTAGGACCAAAGCCGGCAGTTGATCCATTTCAGGAGGTTGTGGCCAGGTATCTGGCTGCCGACCCCAAGCCGCAGTTGCCCGAGGAAGTGCGGAAGTTCAACGTGCGGGCTCAATATGCGATAAAAGAATCGCGGTTTAGCGAGGCTGCCGGTCTTTATGCGCAGGGGCTTGAGGTAACCCCGTGGTGGCCGTCCGGGCACTTCAATCGAGCGCTGGTCTTGGGTCACCTGAAGAATTATCAGGAAGCTGCACAGGAAATGAAAATGTATGTTCGGCTTGCCCCCGATGCGCCGGATGTTCGCGCCGCGCAGGACAAGGTTTACCTGTGGGAGGAATTGGCCAAAAGCTTCGCCCCGAAAGAGACCCGTCGGGATGGCCGGTTTATTGCCTATAATAATGGAACTGTCTCGGACACAAAGACCAACCTGATTTGGGCGGCGAAGGACAATGGGAGCAATATAAATTGGGCAAATGCCAAGAGCTATTGCGAAAATTACCGAGGTGGCGGCTATTCGGACTGGCGGATGCCTACGCAGGATGAACTGGCGGGGTTGTATGATGCTGGTAAATCCCGGCCAGGGGCCTGCAATACATCATATCCAATCCATGTTGCCACTGAATTGATCGATATTACTTGTCTTGCACCCTGGGCTTCTGAGACAAGCGGTTCCGATGCTGCCTACTTCAATTTCAGCGATGGCGGACGGCACTGGGGTCGCCAGTCCAACGTCGGCATCCGGGCTCTTCCGGTGCGTTTCGGCAAATAGGCTATTTGGTTTGGTCATTTGGTTCTTTGATTATTTATTTATGGATCGCAGCCATACACCTTTCTTTTGTTAATCTAAAATTCAGAGAGGGTTCACTGTTTGTTAGAAGGTGGCCATGAGGGGTGGTATGCCCAGCAATTTCAGTGAGTACTGTACGCACTACGGGAAGAAATGTGCTGATTTTTGAGCGTGATTTTTAGGGCAGGCGGTGGTATCTTCTCCTTCCTGAAAGTGTTACTCAAATAATTTCAGTACTGTAGTTGATTTCAGATATAAATCGTGATAATGAAGCTCAAATATAAAAGCAGTTGACAGAGTTCCATCTTGTATATCCATACTGGAGGGAAATATGGACTGACTCACGAATACCTCCTGTTTCTTACAAAGTGTGAGTTTTCTTATTGCGGATGAAGCAACGTCGATCGTGCAAAAGGTTCATGAGTCGTAGCGGAGTGAGATTTATATATGAATAGCAATTTATCCGATCTGAAGGCCGAAACCCTTAGGTTTTTTTGTCTACACTGGAACAGAGAATCAATTGGAAACACACCTCCCGAATGGTCTGAGCCTTATACGTTTGTCGGTCCAGTGCCTAATCATGAAAAACAAGGAGTTTATGCGTTGCTTGCAAGCAACGATGTTTGCTATATTGGTGTGGGAGCAAGCCGCAACTACGGGAAATACGCTGGTCATGGTTTGGGAGCGAGACTAAATAAATACCTCAGAGTAAGGGAAGGTAAACGAAATATTAGAGATTCTGAACGTCCCTATCAACTAATTAATCAATGGAAAGAGAAGGGTATTGACCAGATTTTTACTCTTGGGTTTGAAAAAGAGCAAAGCTACCTATCTTATGCACTTGAAGTGTTTCTTATTATCAGATTTCCTCATCTTCATAATATTATTAAGCCAGGTCAGTAAAGCGAAGATATAAATATGAATAATGCAAAAATTAAATTTGCAGATCCAAGGCTGAGTCCACACGGCTGCTTGCTCAGAAAGTCGTAGTGGTTCTGGAGCCCGTAAATCAAATGGGTGAGATAATCCGGCAATTTCTGGGATAGGGTACAGATGCAGTGTTGCAACCAGTAATCATTGATGGAA
>JAPLJQ010000518.1 GCA_026388495.1 Deltaproteobacteria bacterium
AATGTCTTTATCGACTGCGCGTTCATGGCAGCGAGCCGCCCGGGTGTTCCCGCGAGGGAGGTCCTGCGGAAGGGGGTCGAAGCCTACGGCGCCAAGGGATATCCGGAGGAATGGAAACTCCACCATCAGGGTGGATCGATCGGCTACAACCCGAGGGACTATAGGGTCAATCCCGAGACCCCGGATATCATCCAGGAGAACCAGGCTTTTGCCTGGAACCCGTCCATTACGGGAACGAAATCGGAGGACACGATCCTGGCCACATCCCGGGACGTGGAGCTGATCACGAAGCCGGTCCTGTACCCCACTCTCTCCTGCGAAGCGGAGGGGAGCACGTTCGTCCGGCCGAACATCCTGGAAAAGGATTGAGCCGATACGGGCTGAACGAGCGAAGAAAGGATAAATAAAGGATAGAGGAAAAGGGCGCCCCGCTTGGCAAAGGCGGGACGCCCTTTTCATTGAACGGATAAACTCACTCTTTTCCGAATGTCAGATTCGGCAGCCATAAGGCCAAATCCGGCCAGAAAATGACCAATATGACCACCACGACGGTAGTCAACATCATTAGCCAACCTTCCTTGACAAAATCCCAGAGCGTGCATTTGAATATCGTGCAGACAATATAAAGGACCGCTCCCTCCGGCGGGGTCAATAACCCAAGGGTCAGGGTCAGCACCATAATGATCCCAAAGTGCACCAGATCGACATTCAGTTGCTGAGCGATCGGTACGAGAATCGCGGTCAACATCAGGATCAACACCGTAGAGTCCATGAACGTTCCGGCAAAGAGCAGGAAAGAGACAATGATCAGCATGACGACCCAGGGGGTATCGGAAATCCCCAGCATAAACTCGGCCAGCTTTTGTGGTATTTGATCCCAGATAATACCGTAACTAAAGGTCGCCGACAAAGCGATCAGTAACATGACCATTCCCATATCGACGACCGTGTTCTCCAGTGTTTGGATCATTTTCTTCCAGGTAAACTGCCTGTAGACGATCGTGCCAATAACAATGGCGTATACGCACGCGAAAGCGCCTGCTTCGGACGGGGTAAACATGCCGAATCTCAACCCGACGATCAGGATGACCGGGAAAAGAAAAGCCCAGATACAATCGACAAAAGTTTTCGCAATCTCTTTAAGTGGTGGCCGCGTTTCTCTTTCGGGAAGATAACCTTTTTGCCTGGCCCTCACACCTACCGCAACCATTAATAATACCGTCATTAAAAGGCCGGGGACCATCCCCGCCGCAAATAACCGTCCGATGGAGACTTCGGCGATACTGCCATATAAAACGAGCCCGATACCGGGGGGGATCATCGTCGTGATGAGCGCGCTGTTACCAATGACCGCTGCCGAGAATCCTCCGGAATATCCCTGTTTGATCATGCCCGGTCCCAGCATGCGCGAGAGCATGGTGGCGTCACCAATCGCCGAACTCGTAATCCCGCCCAGCGATGCCGCGATCACCATGTTGCTCTGTGCCATCCCCCCGCGCATATGTCCTGTGATAATCGATGCCAGCTTCATTACCCGTTCGGTAAGGCCGGTCTCGTTGAGCAGGTTGCCGGCCAAGACGAACAAGGGAATGGCCAGCAGAAGAAAGTTTTGGGTTTGGGAAAGCACCTGTTGAATGGGCATGGTCAATGGCAATGTCGGCTGCTGTAGAAAGAAGGCAATGCCGGAAATACCAAAAGCAAAAGCGACCGGCATTCCCATAGCCATAAAGAGACAAAACAGAATCAATACCAACGTCATTTCATAACCTCCCGGCTGCCAATAACATGAGACTCTATTTAGATTATTTCACCGCTTACACCTTCACTCTTCGCGATCGCTTCACCCGTCACTATCGCGTGCCAGAAAGTTTTGATTTTCAAAATCGCGGTGATCAACATCAGAGCACAACCAATCGGCACACTCAGCGTAACCCACGAATAACTGAAACCTGGAATCCCCTGAAAGGCTCTAAATCGGGTCGTGTAGGAAAGGGGTAAGCCATATCCGATCATGCCTACTAAAAAAATAGCGATAATAATATGATTAATTATTTTGAGATAAAGTTGTCCTTTCGGGGACAGTTTACTTGTGAGCACTTCAATGCAGAATAGTCTATCCAATCGCATCGCGGCATCAGCGCCCAGAAAAACAGTCCAGGCAAAAAGAAATGTTGCCGCATCCATCGCCCAGTTCAAGGGATAATGTAAAGTTCGCGCTACCGCCGCAACAAATACCAATAATGAAAGAACCCCCAATGCGTATTTGGCGATTTGCATCTCCTGCTTGCAGATGAACTCGTAACATTTTATCATCAGTCAACACCCCCACTCTTTATCGGTCCTGCGGATGCGCGCATCGTCCGGCCCGGTCTCTCCTGCGTGGGAAAGACCGGGCCGGAGATCGCAAGCGCCTTCGCCTGCAACCTTACTTCAATCCCGCTTCCTTGTAGACCTTCTTCTTGGCATCGGTGATCTTCAGGACTTCATAGGCCTTCTCTCCGGCCTTCTTGAAGGCGGCAATATCGCAGTCCTCGACCGCGACCATCCCCTTGGCGATCAACTCCTTCTTGACCTCCTTTTCGGAGGCGAAGATCTTCTTGGAGGTCTCCAGACCCGCCTTGTCGCACTCGTCAAGGAGGATCTTCTGGTAGTCGGCCGGCAGGCTGTTGAAGAACTTGGCGCTGATGACCTCGAAATTGATCAGCATGATGTGCGAGGTTTCGTTGGCGTACTTGAGGACCTCGTAGAAGCGTCCGGCGGGGATGTTGTTGTAGACGAGCTCCACGCCGTCGATCGCCTTCTGCTGAAGCGCCGGATACATCTCTCCGAAGGGAAGGGCAACCGGGGTTGCGCCGAGGGCCCGGACGGACTCCTGCCAGATGGGGGCGGGAGGCGTGCGGATGCGCATGCCCTTCAAGTCCTCGGGTTTTCTGATGGGCTTATTCGTGAAGAAATGACGGTATCCCTGGACCCAGGTGAAGGAGATGACCTTCAGGCCGTACTTTTTTGCCAGCTCGTCGACCCAGCCCTTGACCGTCGGGGTATTCTTGACCTTTAGAACCTCCTCAATGGTGTTGGCGAAATAGGGTCCGTTCATAATGGCGATACCGGGGATGTAATTCCCGAGCCGGGCAGAGTCGGTGTTCTGCCCCACATTCGCCCCTTGCCGGATTTGCTCGATGATGTCTTCCTCAACCCCCAACTGGGCGCTGTGGAAGACCTCGATCTTGAGGCCGCCTTTGGTCTTCTGGTCAACGGCCTTGGCCCATTCGGTGAACCCCAGGTGATAGGGTTCCTTTACCCCCAGGACGTGGTTGAATTTCAGAACGAATTTCTGCTGTCCGAAGGCCGGGAAAGTGAATACCAGGGGTAATGCAATGAAAACAACCAGAAATACGAAATATTTCTTATAGCCTTTCATACACCCTCCTTCATCAGTGAACCGCCCCGCTTCCAGTGCGGGGCATTTTGAACGATTCAGACGGGGGGATCGCATCCCCCCGTCCCCCCTGCTCCGCAGGAACCCCGACCCGGGGACGGGATCCTGCCGGTGGATGATATAAAACTCCGTCCACCAATT
>JAPLJQ010000141.1 GCA_026388495.1 Deltaproteobacteria bacterium
TCTTCCACAAGGATTGACGATACAACAGGGAGGGGATTCTCGTAAAAGAAGGTCTTGCAGCTCTGACAGAAGTCTCTCAGTATGTCATCTTCCGTCTTTTTTATAGTTTTAGCGCCGCAATAGGGACAAAATATCCTGGCTTTTTTTCTCATCGCCGTGCCTGACCCTTTAAAGGTGACGAACAGATAAATATCCTGTCATTCTTCGATATGGTAAATCCGTCCCGCAGAAAAGACGGTTGTTGAAATTGCACGGACAGGGCATGAACAACCCATTCCATTTCAACATTGGTTCCGGAAAGAAGAAAGGGACTTTTAAAGGAAAGATATTCTACGATCCGGGGACCGTCTTCGGGCCGGAAGACCAGAGAATTGCCAAAGTCAACGGTTGTCACACGGCCGAACCACGGCGTCAGCATCTCCATCCCGTTTTCCGACGAGAACTGGCTGATGATCTTTTCAAGAGGAAGGTGTTCTTCTTTCAGTATATTGTTTTTTTTCAGGATGTCTTTTGTGACGGTTATCAGTTCCTTCATGTTATTTTTATCATGCGTGATGACGATAAAAATACCGTCGGGGGCCAGTATCCGGGATATCTCCGCTATGGCGTCGGGAAAGAAGTAAAGGGCATAACTGCACAGGACAAGATCAAATGTTTGGCTTGTAAATTTTTTTATCAGTGACGCGCCCGCGGAGAAAAATCTGCCTTCGAGGCCGGTGTTTTTGCACGTATCGAGAAACGCTTCTTCATAACCTCCGATCACATCTACACCGGTTATAACCGCCAGGGGATGAACCCTTCCTTTCAATGCCTCGGTGAATAATCCGAAACCGCAACCGAGATCAAGAAGGTTTCGACATCCTCCGAGTTCAAGCCCATTGAGGGCGACTTCTCTCACATCATCACGGTTCGTAGAGTGCCTGCGGATCAGACTCGCCATCGACCGGTGGGTGCGCACGTCAGTGAATACTTTGATAACTTTTGATTTTTCTTCCTTGTCCATCATAACATTATTCCGGCATTAAAACTCTATCCCCAGATTCAGCTGAGGTTCAAAAATCCTGCCAATGGATTCGAAGGTGTCCCGATACTGAAAATTAAGGAACATGGACGGGAGGGATTTGACGGCAATAAATTTACCGCTGCCGTTGTCAACTAACTGATGTACGTCTATATTTCTCTGGTCCATGACAAGGCTGGATAAATATAGTTTGATTTTTCTATATTTGAATATACCAGGATTTTCGTCACTTTTTAAATCCGGGCCGCCACCCCCCTCTTCTTTAAATACATCCCGGATTGAAGACAAGTCATCTGTCGGCAATAACCCGATCTTTTCCGGCATAGCGGAGGGGGCATATAAAATAAGGTCGCTCCTTGTCTGAAACCGTTTCCAATCAAAGGCCATCCCAAAAGCTTGTTCCGGCAAGATGGTCATGGTCATCAGCAGGATTACAAAAAATGTAACTTTCAGGCCATCACGTGTGTTCATTACCCAACCTGTTTTGTCATGATGTCGTCTGTGGGAGTTTGAGTTTCTGGTTTACATACAGCGAATCGGTCTGTTTCATCCGGTTTAACTTTCTCAGTTCGCTGACACTGGTTTTATATTTTTTCGCTATCCTGCCGAGGGTGTCCCCTCTTTTTACTATGTATGTGGCAATCACTGACGGGGAAACAGATCCTGCCATCTTCAACTTTTTGCCCGCATACAGGGGGTCTTTCATTTTCATATGGTTCAGTTTCAACAGTGCGCCGATCGTCGTATTGTTCTTCCTGGCAATTTTATCCAGCGTATCTCCCTTTTTCACCTGATAGACAGATATGGATTGTACTGATTTCTGAACATGTTTATCGTCAGGGGCCGATCTTGCTGTCTTTACTTTTTCCGAAGCAGCCTTATCCTTTCCCGTATCCGGAATCTTCAACATCCGGCCTGCATACAGGGGATCTTTCAATTTCATCTCGTTCAGCTTTAACAGCATGCCCATCGTTGTGCCGTGTTTTTTTGCAATGTTGTCGAGGGTATCGCCTTTGGAAATCCTGTATGAGAATACCCGGGGTTTAGATGAGATTTCCCTTCCTTCAGCGTCATCTCCTGTCCTTTTCATAACCCCTTTTTTGACAACGGAAGAACCCCTTTTCCCCTGCCCTTCCCCTGTTTCCCTGACGTCTTTGACTTTTTTGACGTCTTTGAGGTCTTGATCATCCTTCTCGTCTCTGTCTTCCTTATTGTCCGTCTTTGTGACAATGACCTCCGGCGTTGTGGCAGGGTGAACGGGCAGAAATTCTGTTGCCGCGGATGCAATGGCTTTGGCGATCTCCATCTGATAGCGGCTGGTTCGCAACAAAAGTTCTTCCTTCGGATTCGAAATGTAGGCTGTTTCCACAAGAATAGAGGGGATTTCCGGCAATTTCAGCACCCGGAACTGGGCCTCCTGGACGGTGCCGAATTTAACACGGCCCACTGTGTTGAGGTGTCTCAGCACATTGCTGCCAAAAACCTTCGATGAGTTGATCGTATTGGTTTGAAACATGTTCAATATAATGGGATCCGATTCATCGCTGCTTTCTCCGTTGGAAGAACCGCCAACAATATCTGCCAGGTTTTCCCGTCTTGCAAGGAACTTCGCCGCTTCGCTGCTCGCTCCTCTGACAGACAGGCAGTACACAGAACTTCCCCTGGCATCCCTTCTTCTGAAGGCATCGGCATGAATGCTGATAAAAAGATCGGCGCCGTACTCTCTCGCGATTTTTAATCTCTTTTTAAAAGGGACATAATAATCTCCATCCCTGGTCAGGAAGGCGCGATATCCTTCCTTTTTGTTTAAAATGGTCCTCAATTTTCTGCTGATTTCAAGAACAACCCTCTTTTCATAAGTGCGGTGCCGCCCGACTGCCCCGGGATCGTCTCCTCCATGACCAGGGTCGATGACAACAATTTTGTTTTTTCTTGAAACCTTAACTTCTTCTCTTGCCTGAGTTTCCTGCTTCTCAACATCCGGGATTTCGATATCGATAACCACCCGATCCGGCTTATCATCATACTGATTTAATTTAAATACCTTCGATTCTACATTCGCGTCAATGAACAGCTCAACTTTCACGCCCCCTTCCCGAAGGGCTGTCACGAGAACTTTATCAATCCCCGGTTTCTTCAAGATTATTTCGTGCGGGAGGGCTTTGTAAAATTTTGCATGCTTAAAATGAATGAGGATCTTTTTTTCCGCTTTTTCGACCGTATAGGGGACATCTTCACTCGTATCAATGACGATCCTTGTATGATCGGGGGCGGCCCAATGTCTGACATTCAGAATTTTATTCTGAGCCATGGCGTGAAGGGGCAAACATGATATGAAAAGAAAGGCGGCCAGGCCTGCTATTTTTAAGATTTTGGTCAGCATTGGGTAATTCCTCTTAATTTTTTTGAATCTATCAGATTGATCAGGGGATTTCAACCCTGATATAGAAAATGTATTGACAATCCCTCTTCTTAGTGACATTTCACAGGGAAAAAAGCAGGAACGCCCATATGAAAATCAGAGATATCTGCTTTCGGAATAAATTTACCTTATCGTTTGAAGTGTTTCCCCCTGTCCGTGAAGGCAACGTCGAAAATCTCTTTTCCACCATCCAGGAACTCAAGGAGATGAAACCCGATTTCATTTCCGTAACCTACGGCGCCGGCGGCGGCACAAGGGGCACGTCCATCGAAATCGCATCGAAGGTCAAGAATGAATTCGTCATGGACGTCATTGCCCATTTAACCTGCGTGCAGGCAACAAAAGACGATATTGCAAAGATTCTGAAAGAATTTAAAAAGGAAAATATTGAAAACGTCCTTGCCTTAAGAGGCGATCCCCCGGAGGGTGAAACACGGTTTCAAAAAACGGCAGGGGGGTTCGGCTATGCAAGCGATCTTGTCGAATTTATCAACTCCTTAAACAACTTTTCCATAGGTGTCGCCGGATACCCGGAAGGGCACCTGGAAGCACCAAGTCTTGACGCCGACATGGCAAATCTGAAGCGCAAGGTTGATGCGGGCGCCGATTTCGTCATCACACAACTGTTCTTCAACAATGATTCTTTTTACAGTTTCCGGGATCGCGCCCTGAAAATGAAAATCCGTGTCCCGATTATTCCCGGAATCTTCCCCATTCTTAACTATAGGCAGATCGAGCGCATCGTGTCGCTTTCAGGCGCCAAAACATCATCCGGCCTTGGCATCAAAATCCCGTCAGGCTTTGGAAGCCGGATAGAAAAATTAAAAGATAAACCGGAAGAAGTAGAAAAATACGGCATAGAATACGCGACTGTTCAAGTGGAAAATCTGCTGAAAAACGGGGTATCCGGCCTGCATCTTTACTGCATGAACAAAAGTCAGCCGGTGAAACAGATCCTGGGGGAGATCGCATTGCCCCGTCAAACATGCATCACATAAAAAGATGTAGAAAAGATATTGTATATTTTCTCCGTACCTTATATAAAACATCCTCTCCAGAAAATTTCTGCCATGATCAGAGACGGGCGATTAGCTCAGATGGATAGAGCGTTGGCCTCCGAAGCCAAAGGCCCTGGGTTCGAGTCCCAGATCGCCCGCCAATATAACCAGTGGCTTAGATGAAAATCTGGCCCCTTTTTCTTTTCCTGAAAATCCATTTCCAACCTCTATGGCAATCGGAATTGCGACCAAAACGGCATAAAGTCCGAATAAGTCTTGACTTTTTCGGAGTTCTGGTTATAATGGTCGCCATGAATAGGTATCTTGAAAAATATATTCAGAAAGATCTTAAAAGAAAGATCGTACTGCTTACCGGTCCGAGGCAGACAGGCAAGACGACCCTTGCGATGATGCTGAAGGAAAACTTCGATTATTTTAATTACGACAATGCCGAGCACCGTTTAAACCTGATGGAGAAGACCTGGGACCGTTCCAGAGACCTGGTTATTTTTGACGAACTCCATAAGATGAAGAATTGGAAATCATGGCTCAAGGGCATTTATGATACCGAAACAATTCCCCCCTCCATTATTGTCACCGGCAGCGCAAAGCTTGATGCCTACAAAAATGTCCGCCCAAAACTGGCTGTCTGAAATCAGTCTTGAATGACCTACTTGTCGAGGAAGGCGGCTTCACACCTGTGCATTTCGCTTTGTAACAGGAAAGAATTCAAGCATGTATTTCCCTGATGAAGATGCTATCCCCTCCTTCCTGAAATGTTTGCTTGGTCTTGGGGGACAGATTTCAAATCTGTCCCCCAAAAAGAATCAAGGCAAAACTTTTTGAGGGTCGTGTGATTCGTTAATAAGATCAATAGCCTAAATAGCGTCGGAGCTCCGACACTATTTATAACAAAGGCAGTGTCATAGACTTAACGAGTCGGTTAATCATAGGGTAGACGTAGAGACGCACGGCCGTGCGTCTCTACAGATATGTGGCAGATGTTTTTCTTCGGATATTTTCTGCCCGGCATGTGGGACAGCACCGGGATGTGTTTTTGGTAAAGACAACTTCCTCGATAAGGAGCTTCACAGACATAATATACCAGACTTAA
>JAPLJQ010000118.1 GCA_026388495.1 Deltaproteobacteria bacterium
TATCAGAAAGAGAATTTTGATGATTACACCCGCCAGAACGGGTTGAAAATATCCGTTACGGATTTTTTCAGCTTCAAGGATATACCACAGGAATTCGGACAGATCCGGGACTTTGCCAAGAAAATCATGGAACTTCAACCGGATGAAGTCAGTTCCGTCCTGTCTGACAATCAGCGGCACTATCTCTTTAGACTTGTAGTGAAAAAACCTCCTCACGTCCCCGCTTTAAAGGACATTGAAGGGGAGGTTGAAAAACAGTATCTGGCCGGGGAATCCCTGCGGCTCTGCAAAAAAGAGGCTGAATCGATCCTTGAACGCGTTAAAAAGGGTGAAACACTGGATAAAATATCATCGGAGAAAGGACTGAAAATCTCTGAAACGGGACTATTCAAACCCGGCGGGGTCGTCCCGGAAATAGGTTCTTCCCGTGAGTTGAATGAAGTCCTGTTCCTCATTTCCGAAAGAAATCCTTATCCGGATCAACCCTTCCTGATTCATGGAAATTATGTGATTGTGAAATTCAAAGAGCGGGGCGCATTCGATAACAGGAATTTTGAAACCCAGAAGGCGCCCCTGAAGAATCTCCTGCTGTCCATTAAGAGGGGTGAATGCCTCCGGTCGTGGCTGGAGAATCAAAAGGCTTCCATGACCAAAGAGGGAACGCTGAAGCTGCTGAAGGACGTAAAAGATATGTAGCAGCGGGAAGGGGCATCATTCAGGCAGGAAATTCTGCATGCCCTTCGATCTCTCCCTCCGCAAAAATGGGTACATGCTCAAAGCGGCCGACATCGACGAGGCCTTTGTCGGTTATCTTCAATGCCGGGATGACGGGCAGCGCCAGAAAGGAAAGGGCCATGAAGGGCTCTTTTAACAGGCATCCCAGGTCCCGGGACACACGGATCATCTTTTCCCACCCGCAAGCCACCGTCGAAAGTTTCTGATCGGACATGAGACCAGCGACAGGGAGAGGAATGCGGGCCAGCGCTTTTCCGTCCTTGACTGCCACAAGCCCGCCTCCCATGGTTTCCACTGTCTTCACGGCACAACACATGTCCCGGTCGCTGCAGCCCACACAGATGATGTTGTGGGAATCGTGAGCCACGGAGGAAGCCAGGGCACCCTCCTTCAGGCCAAAGCCCTGAACCATTCCCAGACCGATGTTGCCTGTGCCATGATGGCGTTCAAAAACGGCAATTTTTATCATGTCGTTTTCCATATCCGAAACGACGCAACCCTGCTGAATCGGCGCTCTGCAAATGCGACATTCCGTAAGAATCTGATCGGGAATGAGCCCAATTACGCGGAGGAACTCGCCGTTTTGAGGGATGCGCAGCGACTCCGGATAGAAGGGTTTTATGTTCATGGGGGATACGTTTTCCATGACAGGCGCTGTCGGAAACGGCTCGGCAAAGGCGCCTTGATGGAAGACGACGCGGCCTCTCTTCAAGACAGTTTTTACCTCCACAGGTGAAAGAGATGACAGGATGAGAATATCGGCCTGATAGCCCGGTGCGATTGCCCCAAGCCCCGTGAGCCCGAAGTACCGGGCCGTATTCAGTGTGACCATGAGGATGGCATGGAGGGGGATGATCCCTTCCGATACGGCGATATTGATAAGATGGTTCAGATGTCCCTTTCTCAGAAGATCATGGGGGTGAAGGTCGTCGGTCACGAGAGAACACTGCCCGACCGTGGCCTCCGTGACGATGGGCAGGAGCGTTTTCAGGTTTTTTGCCTGTGTTCCCTGCCGGATCATGATGTGCATGCCAAGCCTGAGTTTTTCAAGGGCTTCCCCGGAAACGGTACATTCATGATCGGAACGGAGCCCGGCGCCGATGTAGGCATTGAGAGCGCGACCGGAAAGGAGAGGCGCATGGCCATCCTTAGCGGCATCACAAAAGGCAGCGATCTTTTCCAGGACAGCCTCTGCCCCGGTGATCACGCCGGGATAATTCATCATTTCTGCAAGCCCCAGGACGCGGGGGTGGTTTCTGAAGGCCAGAAGGTCACCACAGGATAATTCGGCGCCCGATGTTTCCAGATGGGTGGCCGGAACGCAGGAAGGAAGCATCATGAAAAAGTCAACGGGGAGTCCCTCGCTCGTATCCAGGAGGTATTGAATGCCCCTTTTACCCATCACATTGGCGATCTCGTGCGGATCGGCTATAATGGATGTGGTGCCGCAGTGGAGGAGGGCCCTTGCCAGTTCGGGGGCGGAAAGCATGGTGCTTTCAATATGGAAATGGCCGTCAATGAAACCGGGACATACATACTGTCCCGTCACGTCGATCTCCTCATCCCCTGTGTATTGGCCGATTCCCACAACAACGCCGTCATAGACGGCCACATCCGCCTCAATAATTTCCCGTGAAAAAACATTGACGACCCTGCCGCCTTTCAGGACCAGTTCGGCGGGTATTTCTCCGCACGCGGCACGGATACGATATTTCAATTGTTCAACCGTTAATCTTTTATTTTTTTCGTTTTCCATCATCTGAACCCTTGCAGATACTCCATAATATTCTTCCATATTGGTTAATGATCGCGTCTTTTATAGCATAATGGCGCGAGGATACAATGATAGATTTGAAACGTAGAAATCCGTTGCAAGCAAAATGGGTTAATGATAATTTTACCGTCCTGGTAAATCGTCCCGTCCTGAGAACGGGGCTTTCCGGTATGAATTATCATTTATGACACACGGCGTTCCTTTGCAATTCCTGACAGGGTGGGCGGAAGGGACGCGCTTCCCATCGTCATTCAGGAGCGTGACATGAGCTTTATCAAGATTAGAATAACAGAGGATCTCGGAAATATTGAAACCGAACTGAGAAAGGGCATTGATGAAATGTTCCGTTTGATCAGCCCCCGTTTTAAACCCTGCGAGCGTTTGTGGGCCCCGCAGATAGACATCTACGAGGCGCCCTCTGAAATCATCGTTATTGTCGATGTTGCAGGGGTAAAAAGAGAACATATCCACGTGGAGATCGGACGCAGAACCTTGAAAATATCCGGGATACGGCGAGAAAACCCGATTACAAAACAGGCAAGGTACCGTCTTGCCGAAATACCCTACGGATATTTTGAAAGAACGCTTTCTTTGCCCGCTCAGGTCGACGCCGATTGCGCCACGGCGACTTACACGGACGGGTTTCTTTATATTTCGATAGCAAAACTGCCGCTGGACAGAGTCCATAAGATACCGATTGAAAACGATTGATGTCACCTGCATATCTGAGGAGAGGTTCACATGACGGAGCAGAAATCATCCGAAGAAATGAAAATAGCCAGGATACCTGAAATATTACCCATTATGCCGTTATTCAACACGGTCATTTTCCCGAATATGTTGTTTCCCCTGGAGGTTTTCGGGGATCCGTCCATGACGCTCGTGGATGAGGCAATGGCTGTGGATCGCATTATCGGTCTGGTCATGTCCAAAAAATCACCCGTGGAGATCACGTATCAGCCCGAAGATTTTTATGAGATCGGTACGGGCGTCGTTATCCTGAAGATGGCCAAAGGGACAGACAACAAGGCGCAGCTTCTCATACAGGGCATCAGCCGGTTTAGAATCACAGAATTTGTAGACGGCAAGCCCTATCCCAGGGCGCATGTGGAGACACTGGAAGATCAGGTTGTGATGGATATCGAAATCGAGGCGCTGATGACGAACCTCACCGTGCAGTTTGAAAAAATGGTAAAACTTTCCCCCGTTTTACCTCAGGAATTCGGCATGATGGCAAAATCCATCACGGAGCCAGGTGTTCTGGCCGATGTGATTTCGTCCGTCATCAACGCGTCGGCGGAGGAAAAACAGAAAATTCTGGAGAGCTTGGATGTGAAGGAACGCCTGAAGGAGGTTACGCGTCTCATCAGTCATCAACTGGAAATTCTTGAGCTGGGCAACAAGATACAGTCCCAGGTCAAGGATGATATAGACAAAAGCCAGAGGGAATATTATCTCCGTCAACAGCTCAAGGCGATCAGGCAGGAATTGGGCGAAACGGACGAACCGAAGGTTGAGATCGAGGAATATCGGGCTAAAATCATAAAAAAAAACCTGCCGCCGGAGGCAAAAAAGGAGGCTGAGCGGGAACTTGAGCGGTTGTCCCGCATGCATCCCTCCTCGGCGGAATATTCGGTGGCGACAACCTATCTGGACTGGATCACTGCCCTTCCCTGGAGTGAAAGCACCGAAGATAACCTGGATATAAAAAAGGCAAGAAAGATTCTGGATGAGGACCATTTCGGGCTGGAAAAGGCCAAAAAGAGAATCATTGAGTATCTGTCCGTGAGGAAATTGAAACCAGATTCCAAAGGCCCTATTCTGTGCTTTGCCGGCCCTCCCGGCACGGGCAAGACATCGCTTGCCCTGTCTATCGCCCGCGCCCTGGGTCGGAAATTCATCCGCATCGCCTTGGGGGGCGTCCGTGATGAAGCGGAAATCCGGGGGCATCGACGCACCTATGTGGGTGCGCTCCCCGGCCGCATTATTCAGGGGATCAGGCGGGCGGAGTCCAACAATCCCGTATTCGTTCTGGATGAAGTGGACAAGGTTGGCAACGATTTCCGGGGAGACCCATCCTCTGCGCTTCTTGAGGTCCTTGATCCGGAACAGAATTATTCCTTTGAGGACCACTATCTGGACGTGCCTTTTGATCTGTCCCATGTCATGTTTATTACGACGGCAAATATCCTGGATACGATCCCTCCCGCCCTCAGAGACAGGATGGAAGTGATCGAACTCCTGGGCTATACCCAGGGAGAGAAGGTCAAGATCGTGGAGCGTTATCTCATTCCGAGGCAGATATCTGCCAATGGTCTGACTTCAGATCAGATCAGGTTCACGAGAAGTTCGATCGATCTCATCATATCCGGCTACACACGGGAGGCGGGGGTGCGGAATCTTGAAAGGGAGATTGCTTCCGTGTGCCGCGGCGTGGCGAGTTTGATTGCCGAAGGGGATGCGACAAAGGCGACCATAGCAGCCAGGGACATCAATAAGTATCTGGGGCCGATCCGCATCACCTCGGAAACGGATGTGCGAACCTCCAAACCAGGTGTGGTCGTCGGGCTTGCCTGGACACCGACGGGCGGCGATCTCCTCTTTATAGAAGCCACGGCCATGAAGGGGAAAAATAACCTCACCTTAACCGGCCAACTGGGCGATATCATGAAAGAATCTGCAATGGCAGCCCTGAGCTTCATCCGCTCCAATGCAGAAGAACTGGGCATTTCAAAGGATTTTTTCGACGAGACTGATATCCACATCCATGTGCCCGCGGGCGCCATTCCGAAGGATGGTCCATCGGCGGGTGTTACCATGCTCACGGCGCTGGTATCCCTGTTGACGGGTAAAACTGTTAAGAAGGAGCTGGCCATGACCGGGGAGATCACCTTGCGGGGGCTGGTCCTGCCCGTGGGGGGGATTAAAGAGAAGGTCCTGGCTGCTCACCGGGCGGGCATCAAAACCATCATCCTGCCCAGATGGAACAAGAAGGATCTGGTCGACATTCCGCAAAAGGCGCAGAAAGACATTCGTTTTTATTTCGTTGATGAGATGCTGGATGTCTTGAAAATTGCCCTTGAGAAATGACCGGGAGCGCGTCAGGAAAGATTCGCTTTCAGGTTTGATGCCTTCGTAAAAAGTCAATTTTGGCCCGTTTTTGTCATTCCCGCGAAAGCGGGAATCCAGTTATTTAGATATGAGGGGTCGCTTCCGCTTTTATCCACAAACGGACCCATCCGAGGAGCCAAAACCGGGCAAAAACCCGGCATGAAAATGGAGGGCAGTTCACTCGACATTCCGACGTATATAAGAAAGAACATCATACTGGAGTCATAACCATCGGAGGAAAAATCATGTCACTCACCAAAATCGAAATCGTTAACATGCTCTATGACCACATTGGTATCACCAAGACCGAATGCGTCAATCTCTTTGAAAGCGTTTTCGAGATCATCAAGGATGAACTCGGTAAAGGTAATCCTGTCAAGATCTCCAGATTCGGTAAATGGACGGTCAATACGTTTAAACCGTCAACGATATTGAGGGATGCTGTAAACGATTGATCAGAACCAAATCGTGGAATAAAGTAAGAATGAGAATGAAAAGGGATAAGAAATGCTTTTAACCAGGCTATCGCTTAATAAATGATCCAAATAAATTGTTCTGAGATATGACGGTGAACAATGACTGAAAAACTCGATCCCAAAGAACTCGTAGATTTTAAAGAGCTGCAAAAATATTCTGACCATGCACTGAAACGGGGAGCGACCAGTGTGAAACAAATCCACCCATCCAGCGTGGTGACAGCTCCATGGGTGAGGTTAAAATGTCAATTCGGCTGCGGTGGCTACAATTATGGTTACTGCTGTCCACCTCACACACCGACCGCAGAAGAAACAAGACTGATCCTTGATTGCTATAATAGAGCCCTTCTGTTTCATATTGAGACCTTACCGTCAAAGGACAGGGAAAAGCGTTTAAAAAAATTCCTTCAGATGCTGATTGATTTGGAAGGGGACATGTTCAAGGATGGATATTATAAAGCCTTCGTTTTTTTAGCCGGTCCCTGCGACCTGTGTAAAGAATGCGGTAAAGTTACGGGAACCTTCTGTAGTCATGGTGACAGGGCAAGGCCTTCTATGGAGGCATGTGGTATTGATGTGTTTCAGACAGCCCGGAACAATGGCTGCCATATTGAAACCTTGCGGGAAGAAACAGAACCCCGCAATACCTTTTGTCTCATGCTGGTGGATTAAGACGATAGCTGAGAAATAACCCATGAAGAAGAACAGGTAGGGGGTTTTTTATCAACGATCAAGGATTCATTATTACTAATGATAGTATTCTCGATAGTAGCGTCAATGCAACGATTCAAACATCATCGGGCAATGTAGATCACAGAGGAGATGATCGCCATGCTCTCAACATGGCGGCATTCCGGTTTCAACGTTTTCTGCGGCAACCGTATCTCTCCGAATTATGATACGGCCATGGAGAACCTGGCCCGCTACATCATCCGGGCGTCGTTCTCCCAGGAACGGATGCAGTACCTGGATCAGGAGGGAAAGGTCGGCTATGCTTCCAAAGACGGGAAGTCAGTCAAGGTTTTCCCGGCGATGGAATGGCTTGCCGCCATGTGTTCGCACATCCCGAACCGGGGAGAGCAAGCTTCCTGAGCACCTATTGAATATATTGAAATATTCGATAGCTTGACAGCATATTGCCCGCTCGTGTAGAATCTAAATGTCTTCCATCATGACGTTTTTTGATAATCAAAAG
>JAPLJQ010000030.1 GCA_026388495.1 Deltaproteobacteria bacterium
CCGAGTTTTACAGGTTCCTGGACAAAGTGATGCCCAATTGGAAAAAGAGGAAGCACCGGCTGGAAGTAACGCTGGCTTAGTGCTTGTTTGCATCTACTGATAGAATCGATCCCTATTCAAGATGAACTGAATAACATATGTGGATTGGGAATATGATGGATTCCGGCTTTCGCCGGAATGAAGACTTTCTACGAGAACGTCAAGCATAGATTGGTGAGAAACGCAATGCCGTCGTTGCGTCCCGGTCAATCCACGGTGATGAAATCGGAAACCGTCGCCAGAACGCAGGTATTTTTCTCTCTGAGGAGGGCTTTTATCTTTTCAATCACCTCATGCGCTCCCTTCCTGTCCGAGGATACAGATCTATACCTCTATCTCCAGGCCGTCATAGGCAAGGTCGATCTCCAGAGGATCGGCATCGGCGTGGAATTTCAGATATTTCCGGGTATCGTCCAGGAACCGGTCAAGGGTTTCATCATCGTAGGTATGCTCGCTGTGAAACAGGCAGAGGCGTTTTACCCTTGCCAGTATGGAAAGCTCAACGGCCACCAGGTTATTTGAATGTCCCCAGTTTTCCTTCACACCGATGGCATCCGCCAGGGTGTACTGGGCGTCAAATATGAGCAAATCTGCGTCTCCAAAGAAACCGAGGAAATCATAACCCTGCTCTTCAGCCTCCCTCTTATGTTCCGCGTCCGTTGAATATACGATCTTCTTCCCCTCTTTCGAGAAACGATATCCGTAAGAATCACCGGGATGGTTCTGCTTGATTCCCTTCACGGAAAGGCCTGCGATGTCATATGTTTTACCCGGTTCGAGGGTATGAAAGATGATGTTCGCCTTCATGTCTTTCAGCGGTACGGGAAAGTGAGGAGAATTCTGCTGACTGATGAAAGCCTGTTTCAAGTCGGCGTGATAGCCGTATATATTAATATGATTTCCGGGAATGTAAGCGGGTACGAAAAAGGGGAACCCCTGGATGTGATCCCAATGCAAATGGGACATAAAAATGTGGAATTCGGTGGATGACCCGCTTCGCCCTGATTTTTCCGATTGAAGGGCATAATTCCCGAAGTCACGCAACCCCGTGCCGGCATCGCAGATAACATATTCCTCCTGTCCTCTGATCTCAATACAGGACGTATTACCCCCATATCCTCCTCGCACGGGAAAGGGAAGCTCCTTCTGGATGAAAGCCGCTATGGACTCATCCGTTTGCAGAGAATGTGAGAGGGATTTTTTTATGGCCTTGAATATCTTTTCCTGAATCGCTTGAGCCGTTGTGGACGCGGGTAATGAGCCGCGCGTTCCCCAGAAATAAACGTGCATAAAGTCTCCTTCATGGGTCCTGGACAGGCAGGAGCAGTGATGAATACCTTGAGGTGTACTTATACATGGACTCGGAAGCAATGGCAAGATGAAAGCGTCTATGGCATGGAAAATATTGACACAGGACAGCTTTTCGGATAGATTTCAGATAGAAATCAGAGTTCACAGGTCAGGAAAGCGCTTCGCTTCCCTTATAATGACAACAGGGATATTCTTCAAAGCTTTCGAATAGGTGGTCATGGAAGTCCAGCCCGAAACCCAGGAGCTGTATCAGGCTCAAACTGAAAACAGGCATTTGAAAGAAACGATCAGCGCGTTGCGGGACGAGCTGGAAAGAAACCAGCTCGGTCACGAGGCGGTTATTCAGAAGGCCCTGGCTGCGGCCAATGACGAGATCCTCCAGCTCAAGTCAACCGTCGGTGCGCTGAGGGACGAGCTGGAAAGAAACCAGATCCGCCACGAGGAAAATATTCAGAAGACTCTGGCAGCGGCCAACGATGAAAATGCCCAGCTTAAGCTTGCGATCGTCGCCCTGCGCGACGAACTGGAACGTAACCGGATCAATTATGAAGAAACGTGTCAGAAACTGGAACAGGTCGCCCATGACGAGGTGAACCAGTTGCAGGAAACCGCGAGAGTCCTGCGGGGGCAATTGGAGACATATGATAAAAAGCAGGGATAAAAAATTACCTGATAAAGAGCAGCGTCCTTCCAGAAAGAACCGCATTCTGAAGCCCCGGCAGGAAAAGCTTTTGTTGCACGTCTCGGAGAGGATGGCCGCCTTTGAATCTCTGGACGACATGCTGGCGGTCCTCGTGGATATCGCAACCCGGGAAATGGACGCGGAACGCGGCACGATCTTTTTAAACGATAGCGATACGAACGAACTCTACTCCCGTGTCGCCCAGGGAAATTTTCAACGGGAAATCCGAATCCTGAATAACAGCGGCGTTGCAGGCCATGTATTCACCGCAGGCCAGGGCGTTATTGTCCACGATGCCTACACAAACGAACACTTCAACCGATCCGTAGACGAGAGCACAGGATTTACGACGAAAAGTATTCTCTGCGTCCCTATCCGGACGCTCAAGGGTGAGATTATCGGCGTCGCCCAGCTCCTCAACAAAAGAAGCGGCCAATTCACCAATGACGAATTCGCTCTTCTCGAAGCCATGACGACCCAGGCAGCCATTGCCCTTCAGAGCACCCAGTTTGTCGAGCGGATGAAAAAATTCCGCGCCCAGGAAATGGAATTTTTCAAAATCGTCTCCGACATCACCGCCGAAATCGATCTGGGCGCCCTTCTGAACAAGGTCATGTCCGAAGCGACGCGGATGCTCAATGCGGAGAGATCGACCCTTTTTTTAAATGACGAAAAAAAGGGCGAACTGTTTTCAAAAGTCGGACTGGGGCTGGATGCCATTGTGATCCGGTTCCCCAACCACATGGGAATCGCCGGGGCCGTTTTTCAGTCCGGAGAAACCATCAATATCCCCCACGCTTATGCGGATCTGCGCTTCAACCCGTCTTTCGATAAAAAAACGGGGTATTTTACCCGCTCCATTCTCTGTGTCCCCGTGATTAACAAATCCGGGAAGACCATCGGCGTGACCCAGGTGCTCAACAAGAGAGGGGGGGCCTTCACCCAGCAGGACGAATCGCGCCTGAGGGCCTTCACCGCCCAGGTGTCTATCGCCCTCGAGAACGCCAAGCTGTTTGACGACATCCAGAACATGAAAAATTACAGCGAAAGCATGCTGGAAAGTATGTCGAACGGCGTGATCACCTTAAACGAAGACGGGAAAATCGTCACCTGCAATACCGCAGGTCTTCAGATCATGAAGGTAACACCGGTGAATATTCTCGACCGGCCTGCGGAGGCATTTTTCACGGGAACCAACGCCTGGGTCATGGAAAAGATCGAGCGGGTTGAGGAAACCCGAAAATCTGACGTGACCATGGATGCGGAGCTTGAATTCGGAGGCGAAAAAATATCGGCGAATCTGACGGCCCTTCCCCTGGTCAACGTGGAAAAGAAAAAACTGGGAACCATGATCATCATTGACGATATCAGCACTGAAAAGCGCATGAAATCAACCATGTCGCGCTACATGGACCCGGGACTTGCCGATCAGATCCTGGCGGGCGGCGAGGACATCCTCGGCGGGAAAAGTACCACGGCGACGATTCTATTCTCAGACATTCGAGGATTTACCACCCTGACGGAGGAATTGGGCGCCCAAGGCACCGTTTCCCTCCTCAATGAGTATTTCACCATCATGGTGGACTGCATCCAGAAAGAAGGGGGTATGCTGGATAAATTCATCGGGGATGCCATCATGGCGGCATTCGGAACGCCGGTGACCCATGATGACGATGATGATCGCGCCGTGAGAGCAGCTATTGGCATGATCAGGTCCCTCAATGCCTGGAATGTAAAACGCCACGCGGACGGGAAGAAACCGGTCAGCATGGGCATAGGAATAAACACGGATACGATTGTTTCCGGAAATATCGGCTCTCCAAAACGGATGGATTACACCCTCATCGGAGACGGTGTGAACCTGGCATCGCGGCTTGAGAGCCTGTGCAAGCAGTATCACGCCAGCATCCTGATCAGTGAAAACACTTACAGGAGATTGCGCGGCACGTATCGCATCCGGGAGGTAGACAGCGTCGTGGTCAAGGGGAAGACGGAGACAGTGGCGGTTTACGAGGTCCTCGATTACCATGACGAAAAAACATTCCCGAACGTGATGGAGGTAGTCAACCACTTCAGGAAAGGTCTCTACCAGTATCGGAACGGAGCGTGGGATCGGGCCATCGACGCATTTACGGAAGCGTTGAAGCTCCACGAGGATGAAAAACTCTGCCGGATGTATATCGAACGGTGTGAGTACCTGAAAAAATCCCCTCCGGGCGATGACTGGAGCGGTGTCTGGATCATGAAATCAAAATAACCCCTGTCCGGCATCACGACAATCCCGTAAAGCAGACACAGTCTCCGTAAGAGTCATGGCGATCAAGAGGGGTGTTTAAAAATGCCGCCTTCGTAGATCACGACCTTCCGGCCCGAGGTGAGATGGGCGGTGATGGTCTTGTCCTCCGTATTGACGATATCCCAGTGGAGGGCCGAATCATTGAAACCCATTTTCTTCTTCATCTCTTTCGTCAGGATGGCGGAATCGCCGTTGTACGTGGTGGAGTATGAAGAGCCCAGGGCGATATGGCAGTTTCCGTATTCCCCTCCGTGGTTTTCATCAAACAGCGTATCGGCCATGAAGCGGTCAATCCTGGAGAATCTCCTGTCCGTCAGGGAAAATTCTCCCACCCGGCAGGCCCCCCTGTCCATGGCAAGCTGTTTGACGGCAAAGTCCTCTCCCGTTTCCGACGTCAGTGATACGACTTTGCCTTTCCTGAAGGTGATCCGGATTCCCTCCACATAGTTCCCGCTGCGGAAGGAAGGCAGGTTCGCATAATAAAACCCTTCCGTCCCCCGCCAGTCCGGTGAGAGAAAGAGCTCGAAGCTCGGGATGTTATGCCCGGAGACACCCACCCATTTCCTTTTCTCACCCGGTGTGATCGTGAGATCCACGTTTGAAGATTCCACATGAAAATACTTCACGGAAAGGCGGTTCAACCAGTTTTTGATCCCCGTGACTTCTTTGAGAATGCCGCGCCATTTGGAAACGGGGTCATCGAGATCCAGGTAGCAGGCCTTTATCAGTTGTTCTTTGTACGCCTCCGGTGTCATTCTTGCCTGTGTTGCCAGCTCTTCCGTGGGCAGGGTGCACAGGGTCCAGCTGTAATGCCCCGCTTCCTCCCGTTTGTCCATAATGTCCCGAAGCTGCTTTTTTGCCACAAGGACCTTTCCGATTTTTTGAGGATCCACATCCTTCAGATGGGTCAGAGAATCGGGGGCGCGAAGAAAAATTCTTCCATTGAGATAACCAAAAAGTTCCTTGTCTCCGGGGGTCTGAAAGATCAGTTGCCTGTCGTTGGCTTTCTTGTAAAAATTGAGTTCCATGGCTACGGTATGCACCATTCGCTGAACCGGGTTAATTTCCATATCGAGGATTCTGTCATACAGTATCTCTGCGATCCTGATGGCGGCAGGATCGTACTGAACGAGGATCGTATCCTGTTTTTTGAAGGGGGTTTTTCTGGCTGTCTTCAATGCCCAGATAAGAACATCCGCATATCGATTGAGCTCAGCATATGTCAGCATGATCAATGTCTCCTTTCCGTCCTTTTCTTTTCATCCCCGCGCAGGCGGGGATCCAGAAGCAGAAAACTTGACTCCCGCCTCCAGGGGAGTGACCGTGGGCGTTCGGTCATTCTTATCAGGTTGTCCTCTTCTGTGCAATCCCGAGATGTGGGGAATCAGATGTTATCTTGCAAATTGGACATCACTGCCATAAGATGATCATAGACCTTTAAAAATTGACGTCTCATCACCTTAAGGATATTTTCTCAAGGGAGGCCATCATGGAATGCAATCTCTTAGTCGGCGGGGAGGCGGGACAGGGCCTTGCTTCGATTGAAATCGAACTGACAACCCTGCTTTTCCGGCTCAATTACTGTTATTTTGCCACAAAGAACTACATGTCCCGCATCCGCGGCGGCCATAACTTTCATATGTTCCGCATATCGGATCAACCCGTGCACGCCCTGAGCGGAAAACCCTGGGACATGATCATCGCTCTGGACGACGAAACAGAAACAAGACACAAACCCACCCTGAAAGACGGCGGCATCTTTCTGGCGGGAGAGCAGATCCGTGAAATCGAAAAAGCCGCTACCGACACCTATCATAACCCCGTGGCAAGCAATACCATCATAACGGGAATCATCCTGGCCACCATGGGCGTTCAAACGGAGGCCATCGAAAAAATCGTTGATGATCCCCTTCACATGGATCAGATCAGGA
>JAPLJQ010000505.1 GCA_026388495.1 Deltaproteobacteria bacterium
CAGCCCAAAGGCGATCAGCGCGCGGGCGTGGTCTGGCATACCCAAGGCAGCGGCAAGAGCCTTTCGATGGTCTTTTACGCCGGGAAACTGGTTTTGCAAGATGAAATGGTTAACCCCACCCTGGTAGTGCTGACCGACCGCAATGACCTCGACCAGCAACTCTTTGAAACCTTCAGCAACTGCCAGCAATTACTGCGCCAGACTCCCGCCCAGGCAGCCAACCGCGACGACCTGAAAAAGTTGCTCTCGGTAGCCTCCGGCGGCATTGTCTTTACCACCATCCAGAAGTTCCTGCCTGAAGAAAACGGCGCGAAATATCCCAGGCTCACCGAGCGCCGCAACGTGGTCGTGATTGCCGATGAAGCCCATCGCAGTCAATACGATTTTATTGACGGCTTCGCCAAACACATGCGCGATGCCCTGCCGAATGCTTCCTTCATCGGCTTTACCGGCACACCGATTGAAAAGGAAGATAAAAACACCCAGGCGGTCTTTGGCGATTACATTGACGTGTACGATATCCAGCAGGCGGTGGCCGATGGGGCGACGGTACGCATTTACTATGAAAGCCGCCTGGCCAAAATTTCACTATCCGCCGCCGACCAGAAACTACTGGATGAGCGTGTGGAAGAAGTCACTGAAGACGACGAACTGACCGACCGCCAGCGTCGCTTTGCCAAATGGGCGAGCAAAGAAGCTGTGGTGGGCAGCTCCAGCCGCCTGAAGCAGATCGCCGCCGACCTCATCCAGCACTTCGAACAACGCCTGAGCGCGGCGGACGGCAAAGGTATGATTGTCTGCATGAGCCGCCGCATCTGCGTCGAACTGCACAAGGAAATCATCCAACTGCGCCCGGACTGGTACAACTCCGAAGACGATAAGGGTGTCATTAAAATCGTCATGACCGGCTCTGCCAGCGACCCGCTTGACTGGCAGGAGCACATCCGCAACAAAGAGCGCCGCAAAGCGATTGGCAACCGCCTGAAAGACCCCAAAAACCCCCTACGGCTGCTCATCGTGCGCGATATGTTCCTGACTGGCTTCGATGCGCCCTGCCTGCACACCATGTATGTGGACAAACCGATGAACGGGCATACCCTGATGCAGGCCATCGCCCGCGTCAACCGCGTCTTTGGCGACAAAGAAGGCGGGCTGGTGGTGGATTATATCGGCATCGCCCAGGATTTGAAAAACGCCATGCTGATCTACGCCGCCAGCCAGGGTAAAGGCAAAATCACCTTCGACCAGGAGGAAGCCGTTGCCAAAATGCAGGAACTGTACGAAGTGGTCGTGGATATGTTTGCGCGCTTCGACTACCACCGCTATTTTACACTCGAATCCAGAGCCAAACTCAACTTCATCCTGGATGCGTCAAACTACATCTGCGAACTCTCCGAGGTCAAAGAAGGCAACACCGTCCGCAACGGCAAAGAACGCTTCAGGGAAAACGTCATCCGCCTGCAAAAAGCCTTCGGGCTGGCAGTGCCAAATCCTGAAGCGCTCAAAATCCGCGATGACCTGGCATTTTTCCAGGCCATTAAGGCCCGCTATGCCAAATTCGACGACCAGACCAAAACCCGCACCAACGAAGAAATCGAAACCGCCATCCGCCAGATCGTCAACGATGCCATTATTTCCAGCGAAGTGATTGACGTCTTTGATGCGGCGGGCATCAAAAAACCGGACATTTCCATCCTGTCGGATGAATTCCTGTCTGACATTCAGGGCATGGGACGCAAGAATCTGGCGCTCGAACTGCTCAAACGCCTGCTCAATGACGAAATCAAGACCCGCTCCAAAATGAATCTGGTGCAGGGCAAGAAATTCTCCGAAATGCTGGCCGAAGCCGTCAAGCGTTACCAGAACGGGTTGATAGACTCGGCGCGGCTGATTGAAGAACTCATTCAATTGGCTAAGGATCTCCGCGCCGCCGACCAACGCGGAGAAAAGATGAAAATGCGCCCTGACGAACTGGCATTTTTTGATGCCCTGGCCGACAACCCAACAGCCGAAGCTGTACTTGGCGACCAGACCCTCAAGCAAATAGCCTATGAGCTGGTGGAGAAAGTGCGCCAGAATACCTCGATTGACTGGCAACTCAAAGAAAGCGTGCAAGCGCAACTGCGCGTGCTGGTCAAACGGATATTACGAAAATACAAATATCCGCCTGATGATCCTACGACGGGTGAATATACGGTTTCAGTGACGAAGGTTTTAGACCAAGCCGAGTTATTGGCGGATTATTGGACGAAGAGTAAATAAGCGATTGCCACTTACGCCAACAGTGGTTGCCTCTGAATCTCCAAACAGCGGGCTAACCAATAAGGGTTGATGAGACCTGAAAGGTCGCATTCGCTCCGCTGTTCTTATCAAGACCGTGTGGGGACAGATTTAAAATCTGTCCCCTATTCTATCCTGCGCCTCAAAACCAAAAAGACGGCGATTTCAAGAATTGAAAACCATGCGGAGGACATCAAGCTCTCCACTTTGGACCGGGTCGCCAAAGCGCTGGGAAAGCGGTTAGAAGTGAATATCGCATAGTTTTCAGAACCGTGAAGTAATATCGGAGCGGCGATATCATTTAACTGATTGATATAATAGACAAATCACACGTCTCGCCTTTCGTTTTATCTTCCGGATACGATGGATTCCCGCCTGATTCCGGGCCTGGATTTAAAAAGTCCTGCAAGAAAATTGATCAAAAAGTCTCCGGGTGATCCAGTGCAAAATATCCTATAACAAAATGATTCTATTTGTTAATTTACTTTATGTCCCCTCATTTTTTCTGATCTCTTTTTGGATAAACGAAAAATAACAGGATGAATTAATCTTGATTTTACTCATTGTATCGAGTATGTTTGCTCAGTAGTCAGAGCAATGTTGCTCAGTGGTAAAAAATGTATAAAAGCCAAGCATATACAGACATATTGCAGAGGATGAAACAGCCGAGGCGCTTCATTCAGGTTTTGGCGGGCCCAAGGAAGGTCGGAAAGACCACCCTGGCCAGTGGAATTTTGAACGAGCTTGCCATTCCCCAGCATTACGCGGCGTCGGACGAGCCGGCCCGGAAAGACCGGTTCTGGATTGAGAAACAGTGGAATACCGCAAGGAAAAAAGTTCATGTCGGCAGCGCCAGGTGGACGGGCATCCTTGTCCTCGATGAAATTCAGAAGATTCCTTCCTGGGCGGAAACCGTCAGGCGTCTGTGGGACGAGGATACCGCGGCGGGCATACTCCTGCATGTGATTCTTATCGGCTCATCCCCTCCGGCGGTTCTGCGGGGATTGAATGAAAGTCTCGCCGGTTGTTTCGAGCTGACCCGGCTTACGCACTGGTCGTATCCGGAGATGCAGGAGGCCTTTGGCTGGTCGCTTGAGCAATATCTCTATTACGGCGGTTATCCGGGAGCGGGCGAGCTTATCGATACCCCCAGCCGGTGGAGCAGTTATATTGTGGATTCCGTCACGGAGCCGGCGATTGCCAAAGACATCCTCCTGCTAACGCGGGTGGACAAACCGGCCCTGCTCCACGGCATGTTTGAACTTGGCTGCGACTATTCCGGTGAGACGCTCTCTTACCAGAAGATGATTGTTCAGCTTCCGGACGCGGGCAACACGGTGACGCTGGCCAACTACCTGCGGTTGTTCCAGGGCGTGGGACTGCTCGCGGGGCTGCCTAAATATACGGGTGAACAGATCCGCCGGCGGGCGTCGAGCCCGAAACTTATCGTCCTGAACACGGCACTGATGACGGCCGTATCATATTTTGATTTCGACACTGCCAGGTGGAATCCGGATTTCCGGGGAAGGCTCCTGGAAACAGCCGTCGGCGCCTATTGCGTGAACGCTGCCATCGGCAGCGACATTCAGGTCTGCTATTGGGCGGGTCAAAACCGGGAGGTGGATTTCGTTCTCGTTAAGGGTTCTGAGATTGTTGCGCTGGAGGTGAGAAGCGACCGGAGAAAGCTGACCATGCCGGGAACTGAAAAATTCCGCCGTGAATTTCCTGTAACAAAAGAATATGTGATCGGCCCGCAGGGCATTTCTCTCGAAGAGTTTCTCCGAACGCCATTGGCAAGCCTGTTTTGATTTCTAATATCTGCCCTATTGTGGGCAATTATGACTTCCTTCTGATTCTTAATTTGCCCGGTTCAATAATGATGAGATTTCCTTTGAAATCATCTTCTGTCAGGTTCATAAAAGCTTTAAGTATCTGATTATTTAATTCAGAAGAGGACATTTCGTTAGGAAAGTGAGAGATGACAATTCCCGAATGACTGCCCACCGGGAAATGGAGAAGATTCCCAAATCCCAGATCGCCAGTCAATAGAGAAGCATTGTTTTCTTGAGCAAATGCGAATATTTCCTCGTCATTCTTACCTCTCAAACCACAGTCCCGTACATCCAACGCATTAAACCCATTGGCTTTTAAAACCCTTGCGGTCGATCTTGGCATGTCTTCATCGATTACAAACTTGAGC
>JAPLJQ010000201.1 GCA_026388495.1 Deltaproteobacteria bacterium
ATCAATATGCAAGCTTTGTCCCTCCTTGCGAATCAGCCTGAGCTGAATTATCTTCATTACACGGATGCCCTGTTTCTCGACACGGAAACGACGGGATTGTCAGGGGGAACGGGTACCCTGCCATTTTTGATCGGGATGGGCTGGTTTGAAGGGGAATCCTTTATCATCCGTCAGATATTTGTCCGGGACTTCACTGAAGAACGGGCTTCTCTGACTTTTTTCCTTGAGGTCGCAAAAACAAAACGTTTTCTTGTGACTTTCAACGGCAAGGCATTCGACGTCGGTTTAATTGCTGCGCGGTTGATCATGAACCGCCTTCACGACTCCCTGTCGGGTCTCCCTCATCTTGATCTACTTCATCCGTCGCGTCGCCTTCTGGGGCACCGCACAGATAACAGCCGTCTGTGCACTCTTGAAGGAGTCATTCTGGGTATCAGGCGCGAAGGTGATCTTCCGGGGAGTGAAATTCCGCGGCGTTATTTTGACTGGCTAAAATCCCGCGATGCCCGATTCGTGGTTGATGTCTTTGAACATAACCGTTTGGACGTGCTGTCCATGGTTTCTCTTACCATGTACCTTGCGGAAATGCTCGATGACCCACGCATTATAGACTGCCCCGAGCCACATGACCTTATGGCCGCTTCCAAATTGCTGATAGACCGGGGACGCATTCCCGATGCCCGGTGTCTGCTTGAGTCTCTCATTGACTCTGACAATGCGAATGTTGCCCGGGAATCACGTAAAGCCTTATCGCTCATATACAAGCGTGCCGGCCTCTGGGACAAGGCGATTGACATCTGGGAGCTGATGATCACAGACGAACCGGGTAATGTTTTTGCCGCGGAAGAGCTGGCAAAGTGGTATGAGCACAGAAAACGTGACTTTAAAAAAGCACATAACCTAGTTCATCAGGCCCTCAGTTTTTCCCGGCACATGAGTGCCGCAGAAATAGAATCCCTTCACCACCGCCTTAATAGAATTAAATCGCGAATTGATTTTTAGATCGTTTTCGTTTTTGAATCATTTGATGTTGACAAATCAAAAAAGAGTACATAGCTTACATCTCGTGCAATGAAATATTTCCGAAATTCACGATCAAAAGGAGATGCATTCATTGATCAACACATATAAGTGTAAAAAGAAGGGAATCCTGATTTCAGAAATTTGTCAGGACACAACGTGTGAATGGCGTCTGAAAAATGAAACCTTTCTTAATTGCACGTGGGTAGCCTGCAATTACGGCCCTTTTACTCTCGAAGAGGTGGGCGAAATGATGGGGGTAACGAGGGAAAGAATACGACAGATAGAGGCCAAAGCCCTTAAAAAGCTTCAGCATAAAAAAAGGCGGGACCAGTTGAGGGATTTTGCAGCTCCGGACAATGAATGGGATGTCACATGACGATTTCTTGGTCTGGCTGACTCTCAGGCAGATGTGTTGATCATATGTCTGATTTCTTTACCCGATTTAAAAACGGGTATCCTTCGCTCCGGGAGATGAACTGCTTCAGATGTTTTTGGATTTCTACCTGTTCTCGGGTTGCGGGTTTTAACCGTAAAGTTTCCGAATCCTCTGATTTCAATCCTTTCATCCTCTATCAATGCCCTGATTAATGCATCAAAAATTACATGGACGGCGTAAGATACATCCTTTAAGGGATAGTCTTTGACTTTTTCCTGCACTGTTCTGATAAGATCTTTTTTTGTCATGACATGAATATGTCTGAAGGGTTGATCAAAGGCATAAACAGAAAATGTACGCCGTTAAATAGCTGCTTTTTCCCAATAAATTTTCCTTCAATGGCATTCATCATGTCTCCAAGGAGAAATTCCCACAATTTTGATCCCTTCTTTTTCGGATGTATAACCTCGGGTTTTCCCTGAATCCCCGCCATTTTTCCAACGAGATCAACGGCATATCCCATATCGCCGATATCATCCACAAGGCCTATTATTTTTGCCTGACGTCCCGAAAAGACCCTCCCATCTGCAATCTTTCTGAGAGCCTCCTTTGATATCTTGCGGTCCCGGGCGACAACATCAAGGAATTGATCATATATGTCATCAACCAATTCCTGAATGAGTGATTTTTCTTCCTCCGTCATTTCTCTCGAAGGGGATCCAATGTCTTTGTATTTACCGCTTTTTATCGCTAATGTTTTCAGTCCGATCTTCTTTAACAGCTCTTCCGCATTTGCAAAATGCATTATGGCGGAAATACTTCCAGTTATAGTACCTGGATTCGCCACTATCTTGTCTGCGGCACAGGCGATCATGTATCCTCCTGATGCAGCGATAGAACCCATGGAAGCGACGACCTTCTTTTTTTTCTTCAACTGGACAATCGCCTCATATATTTCCTGTGATGGCGCAACACTTCCTCCGGGAGAATTGATTCTCACGATAACGGCTCTGATGGTTTCATCCTGTCCGAACTGGCTCAACTGCTCAACGATGTCATTTGAGTCGCCGATAAATCCTTCTACGGTAACCACGCCGACACGGTCTCGTATTGCAAATGAACGCTTCTGTCCTGTTACAGAACTTATTGCGTAAACAACTAAAAAAAATCCCAAAATTATAAGAAATAACAGACAAATTCCGAACAGAACTGGGTGTTTTTTTCTCATGGATGGATCAGCTTTCTGAATCCATAATTTTTACATCGGCCATGACTTTGCCGAGATTGGAACCGACATTTTCTTTGTTGTTGATATACTGATTAACGGAATATCCATCATTTGCCGACTCGTAGTCTTTTATGCTCAACCTTATCTTTTTAGTTTTAACATCGATACTTTTGACGACCGCTGACACAATATCTCCGACAGCATATAACTCAGAACAAGACTTTACTCTTTTCTGGCTTAATTCCGAGATATGGACGAGACCTTCAATACCTTCTTCGATTTCAACAAAAATACCGAAATCCGTAACATTGGTTACTTTGCCCTTGATAATGGAACCCGGAATATATTTTGAACTAAGTTCGTCCCACGGGTTTTTTTCCACCTGTTTAATGCCAAGAGAAAATTTTTCATTTTCGACATCTACATTTAAAACCATTGCCTCAATTTCCTGTCCCTTTTTATATAATTCCGATGGGTGCTTTATCGTATGTTTCCAGGATATGTCTGATATGTGAACCAACCCATCAATGCCATCTTCGACGCCCACGAAGAATCCAAAATTTGTGATGTTTCTGATAACGCCCTTTACTACTGTTCCTTCGGGATATTTCTGTTTCAGAGTTTCCCACGGATTGGTTGTTGTCTGTTTGAACCCGAGGGATATCCTCTTTGTTTCAGGATTAACGTCGAGGACCATCACGTTGATGGTTTCACCAACCGACATGACCTTTGAAGGATGCTTGATTTCTCTCGTCCAGAACATCTCAGAAACATGGACGAGACCTTCTACGCCAGGTTCAAGTTCCACAAAAACCCCATAATCGGTTAAATTCACGACTTTCCCTTCTGTGATGGAACCAACGGGATATTTCTCTGATATCTTTTCCCAAGGATTTTCCGTTAATTGCTTTATGCCCAGAGACACCCTCTCCTTTTCCCTGTCAAACGATAGAACCTTTACTTGTATTTTATCCCCCTTGGAAAAACTCTCTGATGGTCTTGTTATTCTTCCCCATGATATATCCGTTACATGAAGAAGACCATCTATTCCCCCCAAATCTATAAAAAGACCATAGTCTGTTATGTTCTTAATTATCCCCTCTACAACGTTACCTTCTTCCATGTCTTCGAGCGTCTTCTTGCGGACTGATTCTCTTTCTTTTTCAAGAATTGTTTTCCGTGATAACACGACATTGCTTCTCTTTCGATCATATTTAAGGACATGAAACATCATACTTTGACCGACATACTTATCCAGATCTCTTATGGGTCGTATGTCGATCTGTGAACCCGGCAAAAAAGCCATTACGCCAATATCCACAGAAAGACCGCCTTTAACCCGCTGTAATACCATTCCTTTTATCGGGATATTTTGCTCATACGCATTCTTTACATCATCCCAAACCTTTATTTTTGCCGCTTTATCTCTGGAAAGAACCAAATTACCATCAGAATCTCTTTTGTCCACAAGGACTTCAATGTCATCCCCTACATTGACAATGATATCTCCCTTATCATCTTTCAGTTCTCTTGCCGGAATATAACCTTCAGTCTTCCAGCCTACATCCACCATGATAACGTCGTTATTTATCTGTACAACCTTACCGGTTACGATTTCGCCAAGCTGAACATTCTGCAAACTTTTCTCATAAAGTTCTTTGAAGCCAAGATCTTCTTCTTTTCCCGATGTTTTTTTACCTGATACATTTTCCTGTGAAGATTCTTGCGCTCCCTGTTCGCTGATTTCTTGACTTTCTAAAATTAAGTTATCTCCGTTAACCATTAAACAAATACCCCCTGAATTTTTATAGACCATTTTTAAGTAGTATCAGGTAACACACTGATTTTGAAATATCAAGTTAATTCCACTTAAAAAATCGTTGCAGTCAGAGCAATATTTCTTGAAGCCATTGAATTCATTGACGAGACTTGATAACCGAAATCATTGTTTCCAAAACGTCAGTTACCGACATTCTCGTTGTATCAATTATTACGGCATCCGCTGATGGAATCAATGGAGCAATCTTTCTTTCCCGATCCTGCCTGTCCCTTCTGATCAGATCCCGTTTGATCTCCTGGTAGTCGATACGATCTCCCCGTTCCAGTAATTCTCTGTACCGCCTTTCAACCCTTTCTTCTACAGTGGCATCCATGAAAAACTTTACGTCTGCATGGGGGAATATCACGGTTCCCGTATCTCTCCCTTCTGCGATAATGCCGCCATTTTTTCCCGACTCCCGCTGAACTTGCAACAGAATTTCTCTAACAAGAGGAATGGCTGATACCTTGGAGGCTATCAGCCCAATTTCCTCCGTCCTTAATTTATCTGTCACATCCTCATCATCCACCATAACCCTCATCCTTCCTCCCAAATATTTCAGGTTGATCTTGATGTGAGGACATAAATCTTCAAGTTGTTCTCTATTTTCCCGTGAGATCCCGACCTGTATCATTTTGTATGCGACCACTCTATAAAGGGCGCCCGTGTCAAGGTAAATATACGAAAGACGATGCGAAAGTGCTTTTGCAACCGTACTTTTACCGGCGCCTGCCGGACCATCGATTGTAATCACAAATCCTTTTTTCATATAATCCTTTTTCCCGGCCTAAAGTCAGATGACCGGAGCCGTTTCACCTCCATGTCATGTTTTGCTATATAATCTCTTGAAGAAAGGCGACGCCGTTGTGGTGATAACGTCACGGAGTATTGTGATTGGCTATAACACATTGATTGCCTTCATCACAATCATAAAGGATCGTAGATCGTGTCATCGTCTTGTTGATAATACAGATTGAGCAGAATAAAATAATTGCAATAAACACGCAAAACAGATATTCGTGCACTCAGTCTGTCACATTTATGATACAAGAGCTAAAACGCATGCTACACGGCCCGTCTTATAAAAATGGAGAACTGACGCAAGAATACAACCATAATGTCCTTTACCGGAGGTCTCGCCCTTTCGGGATGGGAGTGTGTAAAAATATGTCCCTTTCTTTCTCAACACTGAAACGCCATGTGATTTTCATCCTGACGTTTCTCATCATATTTTGTACAGCCGGAGTTTCCCATGCAGCCTTTACCATTGATGATGAAGTCAAGCTTGGAAAAGAATTTTATGAAAAATTAGAAAAAAGTCAGGTTCTCGTTCGCAATGAAAAAATAAATATTTATATCACCAATCTTGGTCATAAAATTCTTGCTCAGTCACAAAAAGCGCCTTTCGATTTTCGTTTTTTAGTTATCAAAAGTTCGGCTATTAATGCTTTCGCGACGCCGGGAGGTTATGTCTATGTTAACAGAGGCCTTATCAACATTGTTGAAAACGAAAGTGAACTTGCGGGGATTCTGGCACATGAAATTGCCCATGTGAATG
>JAPLJQ010000581.1 GCA_026388495.1 Deltaproteobacteria bacterium
CCACATCAGCCACAGCCATAATGCGGGCCTCCATAAGAATGTCATCCCCCTTCAGATTTCTTGGATAGCCTGAACCATCCATCCGTTCATGGTGCTGGTAAACAATCTCCGCCAGGGGCCAGGGGGATTCCACATCCTTCAGAATTTCATATCCACTCCGGGAGTGTTCTTTAATCAGGGAAAACTCGATCTCTGACAGTTTTGTCGGCTTGGACAATATCTCCGCTGGGACGGATAATTTCCCGATATCATGAATGGAACCCGCCATGCGGATGCCATCGATTCCATCCTGGTTAAATCCCATCTCCGTGGCAATAGCACGGGCAAGGTCAGCAGATCGGATCTGGTGACCGGCGGTATAGGGATCTCTCGTCTCCACAGCCGATACCATGACCTGAATGGTGATTCCGATGGCTTTGTGCAGGCGCTCCAGGGTTTCACGCAGCGACTCCTCCGCCCGCTTACGCTCGGTGATGTCTGTCATGACCGTCAGCAAATAATTTTCATTGTTAAAACTCATCATGACAGCATTGAATAATCCATCTCTCAACGCTCCGCCTTTTGTCCTGACTTCCATTTCGAGGTTTTCAATACGGCCTCTTTTGTTTAGTTCATTGGAAAAAGACGCTCTTTGTTCTTCCGTAATAAATCCGATTTCCCTCGATGTATGTCCGACGACTTCATCCCGCTTACGTCCCATCAGTCTAAGAAACGCATCACTGACGTCAACAAATCTACCTTCTTTCAATGTAGTGATGCCCACGGGAATCGAATTTTGCAGGAATGCTTTTGTGAACTTCTCGTGATCTACTCTTGTTTGCTTGATTTCCTCTTCGAAACCTTTCAATTCAGCTATACGTTGACGCAGTTCTTTGAGTTCTTCGATGAGTTGTTTCTTGGTATTTTTTTCATCGGCCATGGTAAGCCCTCAATAAATAAATGAATCGCGTTCGTAAAAGAAAAACCCTATCTCTTCTGAGAAACGGGGTCTTTGATCATTGCAATCATCAATCATCTCGCCTGGTTAATGGTGATGTTACAGACAGGATTGTTTGGAACTGACCGTACAATCGCACCTGTTGTCGTGTTTTTATCACTTTGACTTATTTGATTTTTTTTCTTTGTTCATCGTGTCCAATATAAGTTTCAATATCTTGGCAATATCATCCAAAGAATTTTTTACTCCCTTTAATTCTGCTGCGATTTGAGAGGCATATGGCCGATCCATTTCCAGACTCCTTTATAAATATATTATTTTACGAAACCATCATGTTTGACGCCTTCGTAAAAAGTCGTCATTCCCGCCCCCGACAAGTACTTTCGAGGGCAGGCTCCGGCGGGAATCCAGACCATACGTAAGCGTGTAAAAATACTGGATTCCCGTTTTCACGGGAATTACAAATTGAGGTAAAATTCGACTTTTTACGGGTTCGTCATGTTTGATCATCGGGGCAGATCCACAGGATTTGACTTTTACTGACGAAAACAACCTTTCCGCTTCCGCCGCCCGGGGTCGTAGCTTCAAACATGACAATAAAAGGATCTTCACCCGTATTAAGAAGATCGGAGAGCCTGTCATGATGTTTGATGTTGATCTTACCCTTGATGTGAGATCCATCCGTCATGCGGATGTTTACCTTATTTATTTTCATCTCCGCGAACATTATCGCGCCTCCATCGAGTGAATTTTTACGACTTTGTAAAAGTATTCACACCGGCTGTTTGCACTTTCATTAGCACTGTTTCTGAAAGAAAGCTACTATGAATGTTAAATCATACAGTTAACGTTTTCAGTCAACCGCCTTTACCTGTCTCGCCTCCAGGACATACTTCAGCAATTCCCTGCCGAAATCTGAAACCATAACGACCAGGGAGGGATCAATCGGCACATTGTTGAGGTACTGTAATCGCAGGATGTCGCCGTCCTGCATTTCCGGAATCAATCCCACAAAGGAAAATCCCAGAATCTCCAGCGCCGAGCAACTGAATGGCGCAGATGGATGGGAAAGCGGCAGATCAATGTAGATACAATCAATCCGGGCCAGGCATAGTTCCTGAAGACGGACACGGACGATATCCTGCAGATCGTGCCCGAATCCGGATATACGCATGAAGGCGAACCCCCACTCCGCATTCACCTTTACGTCCACCAGGGCGGGTTCTCCGCTGTCCGGAAGGGCAGGGCATGCCCCATCTGCCATCCGGCGCGCGAGTTTGGCATGTTCATAGATACGCTGGATCATGTGCCGGTGCTGGAGGGGAGCGTAAATCACCCGTTCAGGTTCGGCATTCGCGCGGTGATAGAAAATCACCGCCGTCTGACGCTGTTTTTGTCGCCCCGCAAGCTTTTTGAAGGAGACCATGTGGGGCACATAGCCGAGGAGAATGCCGGTTTCCCGGGCGCCGACAGACAGATTGGCCTTCTGCGAATAGGGATGGATGGTGACGGTTTCTGTAAAGAGGCCGTAAAGTCCCCGCTTCCGGGCGTGTTCGACGGAAAGCGCCTTGATCTGTTCGAAAAGACCGCGGCCCCGGCAGCGGGGATCCACCACACCCTGTCCCATTTCTGCAATCCGGGAGTCCGGTCTTTCCCGAACCAGCGCCTGATGGGCCACGATTTCACCATCCGGCGTTACAGCCACAAGCGATTCCTGCAGACCGCCAAGGAGCAGTTCCCTGAGCTTTTCCGGGAAATAGGCAAAACTTCCGTAAGTATAGCCGTAGCCCCTGAAGATGCAACGCGCCAGGGGCACCCCTTCATCGGGTTCCATCTGTCGAAAGGTGATGGGCACATCGGCGGGAAGCGCTTCCCCTTCCGACAGAACTTGCCGGGTCTCTTCGTCAGTTGCAGTAGGCGATGCGCCATAGGAAATATCCTTGATCATTTCGAGTCGCTTGCCGCCTTTTCCGAGATTGATGTAGCGGATCTCATCGGTGAAAGCTTTCATGAGCGAGATACCGAATCCCGCCTTTTCCCCCTGATGAACCTTCTTCCAGTCGAAGGGCAATCCCTTATCTTCCACGGCGATAACAAACTGCCCCGGTCTCCGTTCCAAAAACACGTCCAAAAACGCATTTTCACGCCCTTCAAAGGCATGCTGCATAACGTTGAGACAGGCCTCTTCCGTAATGACCTCAAGCTGACCCGCCTCTTGAGAGGTCAGCCCCTCCGAAAGGGCGACCTCATGAACGAATCTGGTCACGGCTCGTATCATGTTTCGGCGGGTTCTGATGGTAAGCTTTCCCCTTAGGCCTTCATCTTTCTCCGTTTCCGTCATAGCGTTTGCCTTTCCAATAGCCTCGTGAAATACTTCCCATGAATGGCTTTCGAATAATCAAACTTATTGATTTCAATCAGTAATTATTACATTTGTGTTTTGGCTACTTTTCCAGGATTTTTAATCTCATGAGTTTCTTCATTGTTTCGTATACGTCGATTTTGGATCCTTCCTTTCTTATCCCTACCGCAATAATAAAGACGATCACTTCTGTGGCCTTCACTTCATAGAGAATCCGATAGCGCCCGGCGGCATGAATACTGCGATACTTTGACAGGTCACCAGATAAAGGTTTTCCCTTTTTGTCGGGTGATTCTTTGAGAGATTCGATTTTACGGGCAATGATATCCTTCGTTCTGCCATCAAGCGTTTGAAGACAGGCTTTCGCTTCGTGGGACAGCAGAATCTTATAATTCAACGCCCATCTCCTTCTTTACGGTTTCCCAATCCGTTAACCGCCCCTCACGGATATCATTCAAGCCTCTTTCAAAAGAAGCCATAAGAGCGGGATCGCCCAAAATCTCAATGGTTTCCGTCATGGACTCATAGAGTTCCCAGGGCATAAGGGCAAAGACCTGTTTGCCGCGAGACGTGATGGATACGGTTTCGTCGGGGCCTATCTCTTTGTGAAGTTCGTTCAATCGCTTCCGCGCCTCGGATATTTGCATTTGCCTGATCATTTGTGGGCCGCCTCCCTTCTTTAAGTATTTTTATTTGTACATCAGGAAGCACAATAAAACAAGGAAAAATCCGTACTGCTGAGACATCCCTGGCCGCGGTCACGCAGCCACCGCCGGAAGACGGAAACGGATCTCAAAACGAGCCGTCCGAGGAGCCAAAACCGGGCAAAAATTTAGCATGAAAATGATCGGTGGTGTCGTTAGATCGTTATTTATATCAAACAGTTAAGTTAGTTCTGCATGCAGAACTGCTCTTTGATTTCTCCTTCTATATCGTCTCAGTTGAAGTGAATGCCGCCGGGGCAGCGCCTTGTTATATTTTCCCTTTGTGTTCCTTGAAGCCCTTCAGTAATTGCTTGAATGAAGTTGGCTTGAATTTATCCAGGGATATCCACTAATTAAAAGAATGTCCGGCGAATACCGCGGAGCGGCTACTGCATCTGTGGATTCTTCGGTATTACGATCGCGAAGGACGGTACCTGCTCGGCGCCGATCGTTGCGGCGATCCTTGCGGAATCACCGCTCACCGTCAGTTGGCTGATGCCGACGGGCGTGCGCAGAAGATCCCCGATCATCATTTTGTCCCAGGACGGGCTCTTCGTCACACCAAAACTTTCAATGGAGATAATCTTTGCGAGATCCATGGTATAAATGGCAATGCGCTGATCCTTGATGAACTCATCTTTGGACATAAAAACCTTACCGTTGACGCTGAACACGGGGGCGGTAATGGTCGCGTTGTCGTTGATTTCGTCGTAATAGTTTTTTGTGATCGTCATCAGGATGGCTCCCTGAACCCAATATACCGCTGCCTTCGGGTCTTTCATCTTCAGGATCTTGTAGGCCTTTTCCAACTCCTTAGCGGGAATGTCTTCGTTGTTGAACATCAGGCACATGGAATCGTCGATGGTAACTTCTATCTTCCTGTTGTCCGCGAGGTTGCCCATAATGAACGGCGACGTCACGCCACCGCCGAATTTATTATCGATAACGGACCTATAGAGGCGGTTACTCTTATCCGGCAAGAAGACATTGGTCGGGGCAGTCTGTTTCTTTGTCATACGGGCAACAACGCTGCACGCCTTGGTCGTCTTGTCGCAGGTCATGATGGAGCCGACAAGCTGGGGCATGTTGTAGACGTATAAACTCGCATCGCCGGGATAAAACGTGCGATTTGTTACGTTTTCCGGCAGGGGCCGATTTATTACCGAGACATCGAGTTCACCGATGTTCACTCGATGCGCCGCACAACCGATGCAAAACAACACCAAGACCGTCAAAACCATCACCGCGAAAGCTTTCTTCATGGCATTCCCTCCCTTTTTTATATTGTTAATTTAGGACAATAATTAAAAGAATTCCGGCAATTTGTGGCTATCCCCGAATTTACCTATCTTATTCGATATTATGCTCAAGATGCTCAAACAATGCTTTTTTCTTTGAAAATACGACTAATAAGAAGATAAGGTTTCAATTTAATTGAAAAAACCTTGTCCACAGATCTAAGTTTTCAATTGATGTGAGGATTACCAATTATTAAGGAGTGCTTCAACGGTGGGGACTCGACAGCTTGTTTAGTTATAATTGAGAGCTTTGAAAAACTGCCAATATTGTCATTTCGACTGAAAGGAGAAATCTTAAGATACATAAAATCATTAAGATTTCTCGTCGCTGACGCTCCTTGAAATGACAAAATTCAAAGCTCTCTAATTAAGTAAGGTGTCCTCGGAATTTATGCTCGGAATTTATGTGTTGTTTTTGTATTAGGCAAGAACCCTCATCCATTCATTAAGTGAGGTTATTCCTGTGATGACTTTATTGAAACCCTGTGCCTGTAAGGAAGTAAGTCCCTGTTCTTCTGCTTTCGTTCTTATCTCAAATGCTGATTTTCCTTTTATGATTAATTCTTTAAGTTCGTCCCACAACGGCATAACCTCATATATGGCAATCCTTCCTTTGTAGCCTGTGTTACTACATTCTTCACATCCTTCTCCCTGGGCAGCATGATGGTCGTTAATATTGAACCCATAATTCCTTAAAGCATTTGCTTGTAAGTCGGTCGGTACAGCTTCAATCTTACACTTTTCACAAATTTTTCTAATCAACCGTTGAGCAACAATAAGATTTATGGAAGAGGTAATCATATAGGGTTCAATGCCGATATTGATGAGTCTGGTAATGGTCTCGGGAGCATTATTTGTATGCAGTGTGCTTAATACAAGATGACCTGTCAGGGCAGCCTTAAAAGCAATTTCCGCAGTTTCAAAATCCCTGATTTCTCCCACCATGATTATATCAGGATCCTGTCTCAAAAATGTTCTTAGGGCACGAGCAAAATTTAAACCAATCCTGGTGTTCATCTGAAATTGGTTAATTCCCGTTAAATTATATTCTATGGGATCTTCGGCAGTTGAAATATTGAGGGTCCCATCATTTAAGCCGCGAAGCATAGAGTAAATAGTTGTTGTCTTCCCGCTTCCCGTGGGACCAGTAATCAGTATCATCCCTTTGGATTTATACATGGCAGACAAAAGGATTGTTAAGTCATCGTTATTTAACCCTAATTTGTTTATATCTAATACAAGATTAGAATTATCTA
>JAPLJQ010000323.1 GCA_026388495.1 Deltaproteobacteria bacterium
CATGATCGTTCCCCTCATTGTCATCGGATTGATCTCCATTCTCGGCCAGGTGGTCCTGCTGCGGGAATTGAACGTCGCCTTCTACGGGGTTGAGCTGATTTACCTCATTGCCCTGGGGATATGGTTGTTCTGGACAGCCGTCGGCGCTCTGATTCTTCGCCGGACGTACTTCCCCACCCACAACATGATGGCGCTTCTGTTCTTTGCGTTTGGTGTCTTCCTGCCCATTGATGTTGCATTCATCCGTGCCAGCCGTCTCCTTTTCGGCGGCGTCCCCGGCGCGTACCTGCCCTTTTTTCACCAGTTCATGGTTACGGTTGTCGCCCTTTTTCCTGCGGGGATTCTGTCAGGCCTCCTGTTTCAGTGTGCCGCAAAACTCTACGTGGCAAAGGGAAGAACCCTGGCGGTCGCTTACAGCATCGAGAGCGCCGGTGGGGTTGCAGGCGGTCTTTTTGCGACCCTCTTTATTATCTGGGGAATCCAAAACTTCGCCATCGCATTAGCGTGCGGCTTGGCTGCCGTTATCACACCGGTTTTTCTGGAGAGGAACGGATTATCCCTTCTGCGCCGGGCGTCAATGGTTTTTGCCGGCCTTTTTGTTTTACTCTTGTTTAGCGCATCATTCATCGACAGACTGATGACTGCATGGAATCATCCAAATCTCGCGGAAACGAAGGATTCCCCTTACGGACGGATCACCGTGACAAACCTCAAGGGACAGGTCTCTGTTTTTGAAAACGATGCCCTTGCGTTTGAGACGGAAGGAACGGAAGCGGAATATTTCTGCCATCTTGCTGCCCTCCAGCATCCCAATCCCTCGCGCGTCCTGATCCTGGGCGGGGGGATTGAAGGGATCACGAGAGAAATGCTCAAGTACGCACCGGAAAGAATCGATTATGTGGAGATTAATCCGGTCATGATGGATATGGTCATTGGGTATCTGCCCGGCGACATTCAGAAATCCATCAGGGAACCAAATGTTTACCTCACCTTTGCCGATCCGCGACAGTTTCTTAAGGGAAGCGGCTCATACGATCTCATCCTGGTCGGCATGCCGGAACCGGCATCGGGTCAGTCAAACCGTTTTTATACTCAGGAATTTTTTGAACAGTGCGCTGCCAGACTGAATCCGGGGGGGATTCTCGGCTTCAGGCTCCGCTCCGCGGAAAACCTCTGGACACCGCCATTGACGCGCCGCACGTCAAGCATTTACCGCGCCCTGGAATCCGTTTTCCCCGAGGTGCTCTTCCTTCCGGGAGCGACAAACATCGTAACCGCCTCCCGCGAACCACTACCCGGCAAACCGGAAATCCTGTCTGAAAGGCTTCATAACCGGAAGATCGCAACCAGACACATTTCATCGGATTATATCCGGTATCTCTTCACGAACGACAGATTTGCTGAAATCAAAAACGTGCTGAAGAGCCACCCGGCGGCGCCCAACACAGATGTCCGTCCCGTGTGTTACCAGTACACCTTTATGATCTGGCTCTCGAAGTTCTTTCCGCGCGCATCACTCATCGATTTTTCGTCACTCACGGATAAACGGGCGACAGGCCCCCTGTTGCCGCTTTTACTGTGGCTCAGCCTGCCTGTCCTCTTTCTCATGAGCCGCTTCCGGCCAGCCTTCCGACGCGTTCTTCTGGTAGCCGTGGCAGGCTTCATCGGCATGGTTCTGGAAACGGTTCTCATCCTCTATTACCAGGTAAAACACGGCGTGCTCTATCAGGATATCGGAATGTTGCTGATGAGCTTCATGGCGGGTCTTGCAGCGGGTTCTATAACGGTTAACCAGCTTATAAACCGGCTTATCGATAGACCGGGACGGATCAGATGGTATGGAATCGGGTTGATTTCAGGGTTTTGCCTGCTGTGTGTCGTAACGGCAACGAAAACGGCCATGAGCACATTCACGGGATTGGCGCAGACTGCGGGGCTCCTCGCATCGGCGGGATTTCTGGTTGCAGGCGTCTTCGCCTATGCGAGCCTCCATGAAATTCACGACCAGAAAGAGGTGATATCACCCCTGTATGCTGCGGACATTTTCGGAGGATGCCTCGGGTCTCTTTCGGCCAGTCTGTTTCTGATCCCTGTTTTAGGACTGGATGCCGCAACGCGCGGCATGCTCCTCCTTGCAGTATTTTCTTTTTTCCTGGTCTGACGTTACCGTTTGACACCCGGATGTTCTTACCCTATACTCGCGTGTCATCAGGGTGTTTTCGGGAACCTTGTCCGGATGCAGAAGGAGGAACAGCACGATGGCACAGATAACCGGCGGACAACTGGTGGCAAAGACGCTGAAGCAGGCAGGCGTCGGGACTATCTTTACTCTTTGCGGCGTCCACATTGTCGATATCTACAACGGTTGTATCGATGAAGGCATCCGGATTATCGACGTGAGACATGAACAGACGGCCGCCCACGCCGCTGAAGCCTGGAGCAGGCTCACCGGCATCCCCGGTGTGGCCGTTGTGACGGCAGGCCCCGGTCTGACCGACGCCGTAACAGGCGTCGCCAATGCCTTCCGGAATCAAACCCCCATGCTTCTCATCGGAGGACAGGCGCCGCGAAAGCAGATGATGAAGGGCGGCTTGCAGGAACTCGATCATATTTCTCTCATGAAGCCGATCACAAAGACATCCATCTCCATTTCCGATACGGAACGGATTCCCGAACTCATGACCGTCGCCATCAGGGAAGCGTACAGCGGTCGCCCGGGACCAAGTTTCATCGAAATCCCCATGGATGTCCTCGACGCCGCTGTGGAATGGGAAAATGTCAGGTTTCCTGTGCACTATCGCTCACACGGCCGTCAATACGGCGATCCTGCCCTGATTCAGGAAGCGGCCGAACTCCTGGAGCGTGCAGAGAGGCCGGTTATCCTCGCCGGCGGCCAGGTATGGCACTGCCGCGGAGAAATGGAGTTGTCGGAGTTCGTTGAAAAGACCGGCATTCCCGCCTATCTGAACGGCGCGGCAAGGGGATGTCTTTCTGAGGACTGTCCCTTCTTCCTTATCCGCTCGAGAAGGCACGCCCTTTCCCGCGCAGATGTGGTCATGATTGTCGGAACGCCCATGGATTTCAGGCTGGCGTACGGCAACCGCATCTCCGGAGACGCTAAAATCATTCAGATTGATTTAGACGCAAGCGAGCTGGGACACAACCGGGATATTCATATCGGTATCCAGGGAGACGCGAAGGCGATTCTGTCGCAACTGACCGCCGCCATCTCGCAGCTTGCCCATGATCGCTTATGGACCGGAGAATTACGGCAGATGGAAAAGACGCTCTCTGAAAAGGACAGACCGTTTCTCGACTCCGATGCGTCGCCCATTCACCCCCTGCGTCTCGCCAGGGAAATCAGGGACTTTATGGCAGAGGATGCCATTTTTATCGCCGACGGCGGAGACGTGGTGACCATGTCCGCAAGCGTCATCACCCCCGGCCGGCCGGGACGATGGCTTGACCCCGGGCCCCTCGGCACCCTCGGCGTGGGAACCCCTTTTGCCATCGCCGCCAAGGCGGCCATGCCTGAAACGGAGGTTGTTGTCCTCTTCGGCGACGGCGCTTTCGGGCTGACCGGTTTTGATTACGACACCCTGGTTCGTTTTGACATGCCTGTCATCGGCGTGGTGGCGAATAACGCCGCCTGGAACCAGGTTCGCTACGGACAGATGGAAAGATATGGACCCATAAGAGGCGAGGCGGCCAATCGCCTTACTCCCCTGCGCTATGATCGCATCGTGGAGGCCATGGGCGGGTATGGAGAACAGGTGACCGAACCGTCTCAGATACGCCCTGCCCTTGAGCGGGCTCGCCGTTCAGGGAAACCCTCCTGTATTAATGTGATGATTGACCCCGACGTGTTCAGTTCAGGGACAATGAAACAATCCATGTTCAAATAGGTGCGGTGTATGAAAAGGTCAGGAAGTCAGTGACATTGATATCAAACATTTCTTCTGAGTTTTTCAGGCATCCTGCAAGCATTTTCGTTCATAATCCCGGATGGCCTCGCGTAATGCCGTGACGCCTGACAGGGAACAGTCTCCATCCTTCCTGGAAACGCCCCGGAGAGCGGCGACAACA
>JAPLJQ010000334.1 GCA_026388495.1 Deltaproteobacteria bacterium
CAGGACTGATTCAATTCCGGAATCAGGAGGGGATCCCAGAATTCATAAAACAGGTCTTCGAATTGCTTCCACTCAATGTCTCCCGATGCCAGATTGGCCCGCAGGGCTGCCATAAAGTCCGGTCTGTGAAAGTAATCAATGGCGGCAAGGCTTATGAGTGAGTCGTGGACACTGCTTTGAAAAACCTTGAAACCACGGCTTTTGAGAAAGTCGGCAAACATGATGATCCGGCCTGAAAGGCTTGTTGATCTTAACCTGTATTGATTGATGTCCACAGGTACTGTGCCCTTTCGCCGGGATCTGCCCAGATTTTGTCCTTGAATCGATTGATATCTTCCTGATATTTGAAGATACATCCCAGGGTTTCCGCCACAACATCGGGATCAAGGGAGTGCTTCTGCATGGTAATCAGGGCCTGGGCCCAGTCCAGCGTTTCCGAGATGCCGGGTTTTTTCAGAAAATCAACGGTTCTCAGTTTCTGCATGAAATGGGCGATTCTTTCCGCAAAGGATGATTCGATTCCGGGAAGACGGGTCATGATGATCCTGTATTCTTTCTCAAATGATGGATATTCGATCCAGTGATAGAGACACCGCCTCTTCAGGGCGTCGTGGACGTCCCTGGTTCTGTTCGATGTAATGATCACGACAGGTTTCTTCTTAGCTTTAATGGTGCCGATTTCAGGAATAGTGATCTGGAAATCGGACAGCACTTCCAGAAGAAATGCCTCGAACTCTTCATCGGCCCGATCGATCTCGTCTATCAGAAGAACGGGCGTTTTCCCGTCGGCGTGCTCGATGGCCTCCAGAAGGGGACGCTTGACGAGGAAAGGGGGGCTGTAGATCAGGTGATCAATATCCTGATGCCGTTTATGATCCTGCTCGCACATCCTGATGTAGAGAAGCTGCTTGGGATAGTTCCACTCATAGAGCGAGGTGGATGCATCCAGTCCTTCGTAGCACTGAAGCCGGATAAGGTCCGTATCAAGCAGACGGGCCATGACAATGGCGATCTCCGTTTTGCCCACACCCGGTTCACCTTCCAGGAAGATCGGCTTTTCGAGACGGCCGGCAAGAAAAAGGACGGTTGCAAGAGCCCTGTCGGCAATATATTGAGCATCGGCAAGGTCGGAAACGACCTGTTCAATCGATTGGAAATGGGATGAGGATAAGGCCACGGGAGGATTCTCCTTAATTTATTTGTTTTTTATCATGCCGCTTCACGCCGGATTATCATTGACTTAAGTCAAATCATACGGATTTCTTTCGGATTCACTCGCCCTTGAATTCCGGTTTGCGCTTTTCGAGGAATGCCGTGATGCCTTCTTCGTAATCGCGGCTGTCATAAACCTTTCGCCTCAGCGACTGTATTTTTTCGAACGCATAGGGGGTAATGGGGTGGGATTCGGCGAGTATTCTGAACTGTTCTTTTATTACGGCAATCGATAACGAGGATTGGGCGGCGATGGTCTTTGCGAAATCGAGTGTAAATGCTTCGAGAGACTCTGTTGGAACCAGATGGTTCAATATGCCGATCTGTTCTGCGCGGAAAGCATCAACAGGCTGTGCGGTGAAAAACATCTCTTTTGCGATGTTCATGCCCACTCTGTTTATGAAATGCATGATGCCGGAAGCGTTGTACGGTATTCCAATTTTGACGGGCGTAATGGCAAAGGAGCATGAGGGATCGCCGATGATCATATCGCAGGTAATGACAAAGTCGCAGGCGCCTCCCCAGACGCTTCCATGCACCATGGCGATCACAGGACCCGGATATTCCTCAATGGCTCTCAGTGCTATTTCGAGGGGGTTCTCATATCCCAATGGATCCCTGTGTGTCTTGGGAAGTTCCGAGATATCGTGTCCGGCAGACCACACTTTCACGCTTTCCGGCGCCCGGATGACAACCACGGGAATGTTTGAAGCCTTGAATTCATCAAGCGCAGCAATCAGTTGTTTCAGCAACGTGGCGCACAAGGCATTGTACTTTCTGGGATTATTGAGGGTGATGAATCCTATCGTCTCTTTTATCTCTTTTATGATAAGAGATTCTGAAATCGGTTCCATTCGGTTCATTGGATGTATAATAGCAATTGATTGAAATTGATAAGACATTGCTTCTGAGAGTTCGGAGTATAGGGAGGCTGTTTTCTCGTGTCAAGGGATATTATTCATCTAAAATCAGGGGTGGCGATACCTTTGGGCGAGGAATGCGGATCGGGCGGCAGTCCTTTTTGAGCAATCGGCTCTCTTTTTGGGCGACTTGCCCGTCAGAAAGGCATTTTGAAGCGCTTTTCGGGCAGCCCTCTCCGGCGCGCCTCTTTTTGGATTCGCCGACTCTTCGGCTTTACGATGCGTTATGCCTGAATGTAATCGTCCCAGGAGTATTGAGGATCCCCATAGACGTGGTCGTCATGAACGGG
>JAPLJQ010000046.1 GCA_026388495.1 Deltaproteobacteria bacterium
CCCACGATGTGCATGAACCGGTCCATGACAAAAGCGGCCCTTGCCATGTACCCCACGTCTTCCAGTATCGCCATGAAGGCAAAAAATATGATGAGTATGGGAAGGAAAGTAAGCACTGATCCCACCCCGCCGATGACGCCGTCAATGAGAATTCCCCTGGCCCAGGGAGGTAAGGAACCGAGGACATGATCCATCCCCCCGGCAAAGGAAATGATGAGCCCTTCAAGCCATTTCTGTAGGGGAAATCCGACCTGATAGGTAAAGAGAAAGACGCCAGCAAATACTGCAAGGAGAATCGGTATCCCGAAAACAGGACGGGTCAGGACATGATCGATGCGATCGGTCATCACGACCTGCCCCATCTTGAAACGGGAAACGGCTGCCCTGGTGACTTCTTCAATCCAGTCATACCTGCCGCCGACCACGGCATGCAGGGAATCTTCGTGTTTGATAAGAAGGGATTTTATCTCGCTCCAGGTGTTCCCTGGCAACAGTCCCTCCATCATTTTTGAAACTTCTGGATCGCCTTCCATCAGCTTCGTTGCCGTCCACCGGACGGTGTACGGAGAAGGCACATATTCCTTTATGAGGTCCAGCAGTTTTTCAAATATGGTTCGATGATCTGCGGAGACAGCGGGTATGACAGGCTTATATACAGTGTCTCCTTTTCCGACCGCAACGATTGTTGACACAAGTTCTTTGATCCCCTTGTTCTTTGTCGCGATCATCGGGACAACCGGTATGCCGAGAGATATCTGAAGAGCCTTCACGTCAATATGAATCCCCTGGCTGTCCGCCACATCGATCATATTGATGCCCACAATGGTGGGAGGCCCAAGAAGGAGCAATTCCGAAAGGAGGTACAGGCTTCTTTCCAGGGCTGCTGCATTGACAAGGAGGACAATGACATCGGGCATGACACCGATAATATAATCCCTGGCAACCCTTTCCTCTTCAGAGAAGGCGGTCAGGCTGTACGTACCGGGGAGATCGATGATCTGCATCTCCACGTCTTCCGATACGTGGGCGCCTTCCTTCATTTCGACGGTTTTTCCGGGCCAGTTTCCGACGTGCTGAGACAATCCTGTAAGCATGTTAAAAACGGTGGACTTCCCCACATTGGGCTGACCGGCAAGGGCAACGATAAGCTTTCTTCCTGTCTTTACCGGTTCGGCTTCTTCATCATGTTGCTTCGGCAGTTTATATACCAGGATCTTCCCGGCTTCCCCGCTCCCCAGCACGACCCGCGTGTCGGCTACCTGGACAATGACCAGGCCTCCGCTCTTGCGGTGGACTTTGATCTTCGTATTTTGAACAATCCCCATACCGGCAAGCCTGCTTGTAAGGGCATTCCCACCTTCAATAACATGGATAATTCCCGTGTCGCCTGCTTCCAGTGATGTAACCGCTATCAGTTCGCTACCCATCTGTCCTCAAAACAATCACACATGATATTCAATCATCAGAAACCCAGGAGATATCCTCTTTTTTTTAGCCAGAGCCTTTGGCTTCCGAAATCAGGAACGGTTTTTTCCAACAGATTCCAGAAACGTTGGGAATGGTTCTTTTCCTTAATGTGCACGAGTTCATGAACAACGACGTAGTCGATGACGGGACATGGGGCCATGATAAGCCTCCAGGTGAATGACAGGTGATTATGGTATGAGCAGGACGCCCAGCGGCTCATGGCATTGCCTATGCGAATATGCCGTGGTTGAAGGTCGAGAATCAGGCTGTAATGCCTCGTTCTCTCTTCAATATGCCCCCTCGCTTTATCCTTATACCACTGTATGAAAAGATCCCTTGCATGACGCAAATAATCACTTTTGAGAATAAACTGACGCCCGGAAAAGGTCAAAGGATCTCCGCCATTGTTACCGTCGTCAACAATCAGAGGGTAAGAAAAGCCCAAAAATAAAAACATCTCACCCGGGAAAAATTTTCTTGGTCCGCTATCCGTTCGGATTTCCTCTTTTTCTCCGATTTTCCTATGTATCCAATCATGCTTACTTTGAAAAAAACGGTCAATTTCACTCCTCGGAATACCACAGGGAGCCTGAATCACGATGACGCCGTCTTTCCTTAATTGCAGGGAAATGGTTTTTTTTCTATTTCTGCTTTTCACCAACAGATAATTCAGTTCCACGGTAACAGCACACTCCGGTGTCAGGCGACATTATCCCGATAATATATTGATTTCATGGATTTTCATATAAAGAAAATGGGTGTTAAAATGGGGTCATTATAACAGAATATGAGATTGAGTCACGCACAAAACATCACCAACGTGTTTCAATCCGTTTGAAATGGCCATAAAAAAAACAAACCGAGCATTATCCGTGGAATGCTCGGTTGTTTTGTTTTATAAAGTCTGCAAGACGGCTATTACTTTGCCGCAGGCGCTGGTGCTGCTGGTGCAGGTGCCCCAGGTGCGGGTGCAGGTGTCCCAGGTGCAGGTGCAGGTGCAGGCACCGGTGCAGGTGCGGGTGCCGCTGCTTTGGCGGGCTCTGCCGGTTTCTTCTCTTCAGCCTTCCCGCAACCAATCACTGCAAATGACAGCGTTACTAACAACAGCATTGAAAGAACAAAAGCAAATACTTTCTTCATTGACAACCTTACCTCCTTTCAAAGATTTTCAGATATTGGGTTATCTGCCCATCTGTTTAGCGTGAAAAGATACTCCATTTTTTTTCCTTGTCAA
>JAPLJQ010000149.1 GCA_026388495.1 Deltaproteobacteria bacterium
AGCACTATCGGTACACTGAAACCTTTTGAAGAAGTCATTGTAAGCTCTGAAGTGGATGGTATCGCAAAGAATATCAGGGTTGATGAAGGAACTTCCGTTTCGAAGGGCATGTTGCTTGCCGAAATCAACGAGACGGATTATCGACTTGAAGCAAGAAGGTCTGAAGCTGTTTTGAAGCAGATGGAAGCGAGCCTCGCCAACACAAAATTTGAGTATGAACGAAAGGCCGTCCTGTATAAAGAGGAGCTTGTGACAAGACAACAATTCGATGATATATCCGCCAGATTGACCCTTGCCGACGGCGAATTGGATCGGGCGAAGGCAGGCCTGGCTCTGGCGAGAGAGAAACTGTCAAAGACAAGAATATATTCTCCCCTTCGGGGCGCCGTTAAAGAGAAAAAGGTGACGACGGGAGATTATGTCAGAAACGGGACGGCCCTCATCGTCATCATCCAATCGGATCCAATTAAACTGAATTTTACGGTTCCTGAAAAAGAAGTAGGAAAACTGAAAAACGGCCAGGATGTTTTATTTCGCGTGGATTCCTTTCCTGATCAGGAATTCAAGGGTCGCGTCAAGAATATCTACCCGAGCCTTGAAGAGAGGACCAGAACCCTCCAGGTCGAAGCCCTGGTGCCGAATCACGATAACCGCCTGAAACCGGGCCTCTTTGCCAAGGTAACGCTGTACACCGGGGAAGCAAGAGATATGGTTGTCGTTCCTGTTACGGCTATTCTTTACGATAATGCGAAGGTCAAGGTCTTTGTTGCCGAAGGAAATGTGGCGAAGGAGAAAGAAGTCAAAATTGGAAACAAATATGGAGAATTTCTGGAGATAGCGGAAGGATTGAAGCAAGGGGAAATCATCGTGGTCGCCGGTCAAAATAATCTGTCTGAAGGGGTAAAGATCAATGTGGCTCGCTGATACGTCCATAAAACGCCCCGTTTTCGCGACCATGTTCATTATGGCCCTGGTCGTTTTTGGCATTGTCAGTTATCCCGAAATCGGCGTGGACCTCTATCCAAAGATCGATTTTCCCATCATCAATGTTACGACAACGCTCAAGGGCGCAAGCCCCGAGATTATGGACATTGATGTGACGGATAAAATTGAGGAAACGATCAATACCATTAATGGCGTCAAAACCATTACATCGCAGAGCGTTGAAGGAGCTTCTGTTGTAAACGTAGAATTTGTCCTCGAAAGGGATATCGATCTTGCCGTCCAGGACGTGCGGGAGAAGGTTTCTGCGATACGCTCAAAACTACCCACGGATATTGACGAACCAATTATTGAAAAGGTCGATCCCGACGCCAATCCCGTGCTTTGGCTCAATCTTAGTGGGAATAAGCCGATCCGCGAACTGTCGACTTATGCGGATGAAGTGCTGAAAGAGAAATTTCAGAGAATTACCGACGTTGGTGCCATCAGAATGGGCGGATTGAGGCTGAGAGAGGTCCGGGTCTGGCTTGACCCCGACAGGCTGAGAGCTTACGAAATCGCCCCCAGTGACATCATGCAGGCGCTCCAGCGTGAGAATGTGGAGCTTCCCGGGGGACGGATCGAAAGCAGTTCTAAGGAGTATTCCGTGAAAATAAAGGGAGAATTTCCGAAGATTCCTGATTTTAACGATCTGATCCTGGCCTACTACAAAGGCGCGCCCGTACGGATCAGGGACGTCGGCAGGGCTGAGGACGGTATGGCGGAGAAGCGTTCCATCGCACGGTTTAACGGTGTTACCGCTGTCGGTTTCGGAATCCAGAAGCAATCGGGAACCAACACGGTGGAAGTGATCGACCGTGTCAAAAAGGAACTGGTGAAAATCAGGCAAAATCTGCCGCCGGGCATGAATATCAACATCGCATTTGACCAGTCCACATTCATCAAGAGATCCATCAATGAGGTGCAAAATCATCTCATTCTGGGAAGTATCCTCGCTGTTTTAGCTGTTTTCCTTTTCCTGAGAAATGTCAGAACGACCCTCATCAGCGCCGTGGCTCTTCCTGTATCGGTCATTGCCACATTTGCCCTGATCAGGTTTTTTAATTTTACCTTCAACAATATGACCATGCTGGCCCTTTCAATTTCCGTCGGCATTTTGATTGATGACGCCATCATCGTGATCGAAAATATCCATCGTCATATTGAAGAGGGCATGGCTCCGAGAGAAGCGGCTTCTTTTGCAACCTCCGAGATCGGACTTGCCGTCATGGCAACCACCCTGGCCATCGTGGCGATATTTCTTCCCGTGGCCTTTATGAAAGGGATCATCGGTCGCTTTTTCATGCAGTTTGCCTTTACCGTTGTTTTTGCCGTTTTGGTGTCTCTCGTCGTCTCTTTTACATTGACCCCCATGATGGCTTCGATCATGTTGAAACCACATGAAAAGCGAATATCCAAAGGCGGAAAGGGTGTGTCACGATTTGCTTTCCTGTTCAGGATTGGAGACTCCATCGAAAAAATATATAAGAAAGTAGAGAACCGATACAGGCGCATTCTGGAAATTTCCCTTCACCATCGCGCCATCGTTTTAATCGGAGCTCTTGTTATCTTCGTCTTCAGCATTTACATTACCAGATTTATGGGAAAGGAACTCGTGCCGCCGGAAGACCAGAGCGTATTTATTGTCAGGCTTGAGGCGCCCATTGATTATTCCATCGATATGGCAGACGGGCTCTTAACAAAGGCGAATGATGCTTTGAAAGAATTTCCTGAAGTGGAGGCGATTTATTATTCCCTTGGATATGGCCGAACGCAGGAGATCAATAAAGCCGTACTGTTTACCACCTTGAAGAATAAGGGTAAGAGAAAGAAAAGCCAGGATCAGATCATGAGCGAGCTGAGGGGGAAGTTGAAACAAATTCCCGGCATCAAGGCATCGGTGGAAAATGTGTCGCTCGTGGGAGGCGGTGTGAGAAATGTGCCGATTCAGTACAGTATCCGTGGAAGCGATCTTGGCACCCTGCAGACCTATACACGACAGATTGTCGGCGAATTTTCAAAGCTGCCGGGTATCGTAGATGTGGATACTTCTCTTGAAACGGGGAAACCGGAATTAAAAGTTTTCATTGACAGAGATAAGGCGGCTGATCTCGGCTTGAGCGTTTCGACGGTTGCCGAGGCCGTCAATCTCCTTATCAGTGGGGAGGTGGATGTTACCAAGTACAAGGATGAAGCAAGGGGAAGACGTTACGATTTGAGGGTCAGACTGAATCCGGAGAGCAGAATGAATCCGGAAGATTTGGGGCGGCTTTATGTGAGGGGAAAGGATGGGCGACTCGTGGAACTTGACAATGTCGTCAGTATCAGAGAAGGAGGTGGTCCGAACATCATCAACCGGGTGGATCGGCAGCGGGCCATCACGGTGTTTGCAGGGCTGGAGAAAAAACCTCTCGGACAGGCGAAGGCTGAACTTGATACCATAGCGGCTAAAGTGCTCACACCGGATTATACGCCGAAATATAAGGGGATGGCCGATACCATGGCGGAATCTTTTCAGTATCTCCTGTTCGCCCTTTTTCTGGGAATTATCATGGCCTACATGGTTCTTGCGTCTCAGTTTGAGAGCTTCGTTCATCCATTTATCGTCCTCCTCTCGTTGCCCCTTTCCTTCGTCGGGGCGTTCGGTCTATTGCTTGTCATGGGAAAAACGCTGAATATATTCAGTTTTATCGGTGTTATTCTCCTCATGGGTCTGGTAAAAAAGAATGCGATCCTCCTTGTGGATTATACCAACACCTTGAGAGAGAGGGGAATGACAAAAAGAGAGGCCATTCTGCAGGCAGGACCGGTCAGACTGCGCCCGATTCTGATGACAACCTTTGCCATGATCTTTGGAATGCTGCCCGTGGCCATCGGTCTGGGTGAAGGGGCTGAAACTCGTTCACCCATGGGAATTGCCGTTATCGGCGGATTAGTTACGTCTCTCTTTTTGACGCTTGTTGTGGTTCCGGCAGCGTATGACCTGCTTGATGACTGGACGGAAAAAATCAAAAGAAAGAAATTGACTGGGGGACAAAAAACATGAAAATGTTTTTGATTTTTTATTCCAGCGCTGCAGACTGGGATGTGATTGAGACGTTCAAAAAGGCAGGTATCAGAGAATATACAAAGATGGAAGAAGTTCATGGTGAAGGCACGGATACGGAACCAAAACTGGGCACACACGTCTGGCCCGGAGCGAATAAAGCCCTTTTCATGGCTGTTTCTGATGATAAAATACCCCTGATTGTCAATCTCATAAAACAGATAAAGGGGGAACACCCGAGATCCGGCATCAAAGGCTTTATTTTACCCATGGAGGAGTGTGTTTAAATTAAATATTTGGAAAATATTTGTAGAAT
>JAPLJQ010000405.1 GCA_026388495.1 Deltaproteobacteria bacterium
CAGTCAGACGGCTGGGCCATATCCGAGGGTTTCAAGGTCTTTTTCATTTCATCTCCTTGGGCGCCGAAGACGCAATGTCGAGCCAAGACTTCCGTCCGTCCGCTTCAATATGTTTTGCGTTCCAGGTCGGCATGAGTGCAAGATTCTTCAGGATGGCGGCTTCGATCGATCCGCCCCGCCGATTCGGGGCATCATCCCATTTGACATTGTGATATAAGAAATACTTCATATACATATGGGACATGTGCGTTAAGGGGATATAAGCGACCAGAAGCGATGCTGACACGATGGCCACCCCTCCCGGGAGGCTTTGACCCGGGACGTATGGAATCAGAGAATGCCCCCCTGTCAGCAGGCCAAACGTATAGGCCTTTGCGCCTTCCAGAAACGGATCGCCGGGCAGGCAGGCGACGAAGGCGGAAAGGAAAAAAAGAAAGATGAACAGGACATTGAAATAGTCGGCAAAAGATGAATAATCTCTCAGTTCCGGATCGGTCAGCCGTTTGTAGAGAACTCCCAGGCTGCCGACATTCCCCAGGATCATGCCGATCCACCCCGTGAAAACGATGAGGCCGTCCAATAGGGTTCTTATGGCGCTGCCTGCGGCAAAGGCGGGAATCCCCCACAGGGTGAGAAAGGCATGCAGAAGAAGCAGCCCGAAGGTGGCAATCATCAGATACAATCCGAAATGAAAGGGGAAAGAGAACCGCCAGAGGGACCTGTTTTCTTTCCACAACCCCCTGAGAAACAAAATTTCCGGCGCCATATACATCAGCTCATTGAACAGCGAACTTTCATATTTCTTCTCCCACCAATTCAACTCTTCCAGGTAGGAGCCGCCATAAGCCACCCTGGCGGCGGTTTCATGCTGGACCGGATAGATTTCCCAGCGGACATGGATGGGAAGGGTCAGTTGCCTGTAAACCAGGTACCCGGTTGCAAGGATGAACACCGTAAAGCACAGATAAGATAAAACATAGAATCCCATTAACTGTTTCCTTGCTGGGTGAGCATGCTGACAAGGTTCAGTATTTCTTCCGGGGAAATGGGTTTTGAAACGAACCCTTCCGGAGCCGGTATCTGATGACGGGAAGAGATGAAACTCTTGAAGTCCTCGGAGACCCCGGTGACAATGATGACCGGGATATGTTTCCAACGGTCGTCCGTTTTCATCTCGCGAAAAAACTTGACCCCTGATTTCTCCGGCATGGAGATATCCAGCGTAATCAGATCCAGAGGTCCTGCCTGTACCTTTTGCATCGCCTCCTCTCCATCATTTGCCTGAACGGTTTCGTAGCCTTGATCCCCAAGCAAAGTGGAAAGGTAGGTGCGAATATCCTGCTCGTCATCCACAATCAAAATCCGTTTCGGGCTGGCCATCAATCCCTCCTTGATCAAGCTTTGGGCGCTTCGGTCCCTGAGGCCGGACTCTTCCGCGGAAGTTTTACGATCATGCGGGTTCCCTCATTCAACTCCGAATCTATTTTAATTTCTCCACCATGGGCCTGCGCTATTTTGTTGGAGATAAAAAGCCCCAGGCCCGTTCCGTTTCCCCTTTTCGAAGAGAAGAAGAGGCTGAAGGCCCGTTCCCGGATTTCCTGGTCCATGCCAATGCCGTTGTCCGCCACGTCAAATTCGATATGCTCCGGGTAGCCCTTCAATCCCATGCGCACCTGATGGGCAGTTTTCTTCTTGTCCACCCGGCAGGCATCGATGGCGTTCTCTACGAGGTTGATCAGCAAGGAGCGCACCGCTTTGGAATCGGCATCAAATTCTCCGGCGTTGCGATCGAAATCGCACTTGAAGTCGATCCCCATTTCCACTGCTTTTCCCCGCATCACGTCACAAACTTCTTCCGCCACCGCCAGAGCGGATGTCTTTTTCAATTCCGGCACCCGGTCCTTGGAATAATAGAGCAGGTCCAACACCATTCTCCGAATCCGGGTGATATTCCGCTCCA
>JAPLJQ010000059.1 GCA_026388495.1 Deltaproteobacteria bacterium
CAGAGTGGTTCATCTCCGATGATCCGGCCGACGCAACCCCGGAGTTCTCCTTTTTTCTTGATGGTGACGAAAACCCCCTGCGGCTGCTGGAGTTTCGGATCGAATCCCCTGGCCAGAGGAAGCGTGTCCGTCAGAAGGAGCCGTGACAGGGTTTCCCTGGCGAAGGCGAGCAAAGCCTTCTTGTCGGATGGCCGAAGCGATGTGTCACCGGACGCCTGTGATATCTGCTTTGATTCCATTGAATTTTCCTTTTCTTTCTCTGCGGTCAGTACCACCGCCCCGTAGCCGACGACGCGCGACTGTTCTCCGATGGACGCATCACCGGAATGGGCATAGCTGCTTATGTCGCCGTGCGTCGCGCCGAGGGTTTTTGCCGCCGCCATAGCCGCCATGATGGGCGCTTCCCCGCAGGCGCATGTATAAAGATTCGGGATGCGACGGTTCATCTGGGTCTGAACGGCAGAGCTTAATGCCGCCGGATCAAGGACGGTCATGGCTTGAAGGATTTTCCCGTCCACAGAGGCGGCGTCTTTCGCTGACGGATAATGGGAAAGATCGGAGCTGGCCACAATGAGGGCCCGTCTGTCTTTCACCACCGATGCCAAAGTTTTGCCGAAACGGGTGCACATGTCGATGTCCGGTGTTCCGACAATCACAGGGACGATTTTTGCCTTCGGAAAGAGGACCTGAACGAACGGCACGACGACTTCAACGGAATGTTCCTGCTCATGAAGCGTTTTGTCCGGGATGCAGTCGGGATTTTTTTCCGTAAGCGATGACGCCATGCTTCTGTCGATCATGACCGTTCCCAGGGGGGTGCGGAAGCCGTCGCCGGAGTAAACGGAGATTTTCCTGAAGTCCGGGTTTGTGTGGTTGGTACCCAGAATGACGACCACGTCGTACTGTTGCGAATTCACCTGCTTGAATCCGTCGGCACAGATTTGCCCGGAGAAGATGTATCCCGCATGGGGCACGATAATCGCAACGGGACTTTTCGTTCTCACCGGCACGGCATCCTGAAGGTACTTCTGAATGGCGAGTTTCAGTCTGGATTCCGAATCCGGATAGAACTTCCCGGCGACGGCAGGCTGGCGAATGTCGTTGTCCGATGCTTTCTTTGCCTGACACGCAACAGGAAACACAAGGCCGATCATCATGATGGTAACTCCCAGGCGTAGCATTTTCATGAGCATGATCCCTTTCAAGTCCATACACCGGCGATTTTCCGGCGGCAGAAAGAACATCTTCCGCCCTTCATGTTTATTTCCTGAACAAAAAAGCCATGCCGCCGTACCACGATTCCTTTGCACCCCGGGCAGTACGTGTGATTTCCCGGGTGATCCGGCACGTTCCCCACGTATGCGTAATAAATCCCTTTGGCCAGGGCCATGTCGCGGGCGCGTTCCAGCGTGGCCAGGGGCGTGGGAGGGAGGTTGAGAAGCTTGTAATCGGGATGAAATCGTGAAAAGTGGACGGGAACGTCCGGGCCGATTTCCCCCATGATCCAGTTGACCAGTTCCTGAAGCATCCTGTCGGAATCATTCAGGGTCGGGACCACCAGGTTGACGATTTCAAGGTGGGTGCGGCTCTTCGCGATCTGCTTGATGCTTCTGAGGACAGGGCGCAGTTCCGCGTTGCTCACGGTGCGGTAAAAATGCTCGCTGTAGCCCTTCAGGTCTATCTTGATGGCGTCAAGGGCCCTGCACATGTCGGCTAAGGGCGCCTCGTTCATGAATCCGCAGCTTATCAGAGCGGAGCGCAGGCCCTGTTTTTTCGCATTCCGGGCGATGTCGATCAGATATTCTGTAAATACCGTCGGTTCGTTGTATGTAAAGGCAATGACGCGGGACTTACGGGACATTGCGGATCGGACGAGTGTTGCCGGTGGTGTATAGGTCGTCCGGTAATCCTCCGGCCGGGATTGTGAAAGTTCCCAGTTCTGACAGAACTGGCACTGGAACGGGCACCCCGAGGTTCCTATGGAGTAGGCGTCCGCTCCCGGAAGAAAATGATAGAAGGGTTTCTTCTCGATCGGATCGACGTGGACGGAAACGGGACGTCCGTACACGAGGCTGCGCAGTTCCCCGTTGACGTTTATGCGTGTGCGGCACTGGCCCCGCTGACCGCTTTTGATAACGCAGCCGTGGGCGCACAGCAGGCATTTGA
>JAPLJQ010000432.1 GCA_026388495.1 Deltaproteobacteria bacterium
ATGGGTGGCAATTCGCCACCGCCTCAACCCGGATCGCATCCATCTGGTCAATTCTTCCATTTTTTCTCATCTGTCCAGTGCCTACGACGGAGATCCGCTCCAAAATGCCGCTGAATTTCAGCGCCAGATCGTCAATTCGGTCATTGACAACATGATAGCTAAATATGGAGGCAGACTCATTATTCACAGCCACGACTGGATGGCGGGAGGCGCCATCACGGCCTACGCGAAATCGAGAGGGTGCCCGATCCTGCATACGATTCACAATGTTCACACCGGACATATTCCCTTGGAGATGCTCTTTGGAATTGACCTTGACAGTATGGCCTGGAATATCTTTTTTTCGGAAGATAACGGAAAACCATGCCTCGACTCCCAGGCCACAGCCATCAAGAGCGCCACGATGGTCAATTTCGTCGGGGACAAATTTCTTAGGGAAATCATAGCAGATCATTTTCTGGATAGACCGATTATTACATCCAGTATCAGACAGGAAGTGAAGGCGAAGTATTACCATGGTGCGGCTCTGTCGATCACGAACGCACCGTCTCTGAGGATGTACCCCGAACGATGCGAATTTTCAGTAAAGAAATACGGTCCCGAAGACGACGTGATTGCCGTAAAGAGAGAAAACCTCGTGGAATTCCAGAAGAGAACGGGGCTTATTGTCAACCCGGAGGCGATTCTTCTCTACTGGCCGTCCCGGTTGGACCCGGCACAAAAAGGAGTCGAGTTGATAGAGGATATCGGCCATCAATTTGTCATCGAACACGGAGACGTTCAGATTGCCGTCGTCGGGAACGGGGTCGGTCACGATCAGATACACGAGGAAATCCTGGGACGTATTGCCTGCGCATCCGGTGGAAAGATCGCGTACCAGAATTTCTCCGAGGCGCTTTCCATGCTCGGATACGCCGCTGCAAACGTCATCTTTGGCGCCTCCCTGTATGAGCCGTGCGGCCAGATTGATCAAATCGGGAATCTTTTCGGCGCAATCGCGGTAAACCGTGACACCGGCGGCTATCATGACAAGGTTAAAGACTTACAACTGATGATTGACGGCGCCCCCCGAGACGAGGGCAACGGATTTCTCTTCCGGGATTACGATACCGGCGGATTATGGTACGGACTATCCAAAAGTGTGCAGTTTTGCCGAATGCCGTTGAATATTCAGGAAAAACAAATCAAGAGGATCATGAGAGAAACCCGGCAGAAATATGATTTGAACACCATGGTGGATGAATATGTAAAAGTCTACGAAAGGCTCAACGGGGGGCGTTCTCTGGTTTAGCGACATTGATCCGCATTGCCTTATACGCGTGTTGCGGGAAAAGAATCTCGGCCTCGGTGAAGCTTACATGGACGGCTGGTGGCACTGCCCACGACTGGATGAATTTTTTGCCCTGGTACTCAAGTGCGGACTGGAGGAAAGGTAATCGGTAAAAAAACACCGTTGACAAATGACAGTGTCTTAGTTTTTTAATGTACAAACGCCGAGCCACTCTGCGCTGGCCAAAGGAAGGGGAACGAGAAATGGGACCGGGAAATTTTTGGTGTGATGGCATGTCGGGATTTCCGATGATCACTTTTTTCATCATACTAGCCGTCGTCTTCGTGATGGTTGGATGGTGGTATTTCGGCGGACCCTGGAGACGCTACCCCGGTTCATACGATCAAAAAGATAGAGAACCGGAAACGCCATTGGAGATAGTAGAAAGACGCTACGCCAAAGGTGAAATTAGCAAACAGGAATTTGAGCAGATCAAAAAAGACCTTTCATTATGATCGTGATTCACTTCCTTAATATCGAGAGGTATGAAATAGTTTTGCTGGGAAAATTAAAAACAGAATAGCGATTCATCCCGACAGATGAATAAGAATCAGCTAATACAGAAATGTGAAAGAGAAACGAGGCGGTCTTAGCCTGAAGCATGACATACTGGAATAAGAAATATGAGGCTCTGCCAGGAATGGAGGAGAGGTTGATTTACCGATGTTAATACTACAAAAACTGCCGTTGCCGGTTGTCGTGCTTCTGGGATGTCTGTGCATAACGGGCATATTTGCAGGATCGATCGCACCCGTGCACGGCGCTGAAATAAATCTTGTTCCGTCCTATGGTTCCGGTTCATATCAGATGCTTATATTTTCTGACTATTTCTGCCAGCCCTGCCAGAATTTGGAAAAGGGGCTGGACAAAGAGGTCCACGAACTTTTAGCCAAAGGCGGTGTCAAAGTAAGCTTCGTGGATTTGCCCATCTATAAATTGACTCCTCTCTACGCCAGGTATTTCTTGTATGCGGTAAATGCTTCCAAATCATACAAGGACGTCCTCCTCGCGAGAAAAGTATTGTTTGATACGGCGTCGCGCATTGGCGCAATCACGGAGCAGCAATTGGAAAACGCATTAAAGTCCAGGAATATCCCCATAAAACCGTATGATGTAAAACCGACATTGACGCAATACAACGAAATCGTCAGAAAATACCAGGTACGGGCGACGCCGACCATTGTCTTTGTCTATTCTTCGACGGATATCCGGAAATACTCGGAGAGAAAGGACATCCAGAAGGGGCTGACCGAGCTACGCAAGGCCCTGGGGCGCCCTTGAATTAAGGAGGATTATCAATGAAACTGCAAGAAATTCGGAAAATCGCCGAGGCATGGGGTGTTGACGCTCGAAAAGGTCGCATCAAACAGGACATTATCCGTGATATTCAGAAAGCTGAAGGATATTCGCCATGTTTTCGCACGAAAGACACATGTGATGAAAACGATTGCCTGTGGAAGAAGGAATGCACAAGCAATAAATGAATTTGCCCGTAAGGTGGATAGATATGAGAAGACAAAATCAACCGTTATATTGGGTATTTTTGGAGGCTATGAATGAATCGGCAATCAACAAATAAAAGATCATCCGATCACCGCAATCTGACCGTTGACGAGATGCGGAAGGCTGGCAAGAGGATCGTTTCGATCCTCGGACTCACAACATTTACCGTGGGCGTTCATTTTGTAGCAGATGCCTTTCTGCCCGCAGGTGCGCTACGTTTGGAAAGTCACCGGTATTGTCAGGCCCTTATGCTGGCCCGGCAAGGACAAAACGTCGTTCTGGATGGAGAGGGGATATCCTGTCCGGCGGCTGCGTCAGCGTTCGGGTTTCGTCCCCTGCCGGAGGGACTGCGCTCGGGAAAGGGACTCGTCGGGTTCGGCATCGTTTCTGATTCGGCCGTGGGCCGGAGGATGTTTGAAGACATGCCTCGTTTCGAGACCGGGCAGATCCACCATCTCGAACTCTTTCCCCTGGAACAGGCCGACCGTATTCCCCAGGTGGTGGTTGTCGAGGGAGAGGTGGAGAAGCTCATGTGGCTGGTTCTGAGTTATCTGCACGCCATGGGCGGTCAGCGGGTGATGGCTTCTACCGCCGTTTTGCAGGCCACCTGCGTGGATGCGACGATCATCCCTTTTCTGGAGGAACGGCTGAATTTCGGATTCGGCTGTTATGGCTGCCGGGATGCATCCGATCTGGTTGAGGGGGAATCCATCGTCGGCTTTCCAGCATTCTTATTGACTCCCATCGTTGCGCATCTGGAATTTCTGGGCGCTGGCGCCATTCCCGTGTCGCGAAGGAAGAAGGCGTGGCAGGCCCTGAAAGGAAAGACGAAAAAGCTGTGATCCTTCGGCACACCTGATCATGATCAGCGTGGCGGCGGCAGCGGCGGATCGCTTCTGGACTGGAGAGGTACGGTTATCGGGGTGAACGCCGCATACCTGGAAAAGTTTCAGGGCGGCAACTACGGCATCCCTGTGTATTTTGGCAAGCGTCTCCTCGGGGGGAGTGGTTTGGCTGTCAGTGAGGCAAACGTTGAATCCAAAGAACTTTTAGCATGCTATGAAAACGACAAAGAAAAAAATATCACGTCATGCAATACAAGAAAGAAAGAGTCCTGAATCAAAGAGAAGAGTCCTATTGGATACTTTTTATCCAACTGGATACGTCCAACTGGATACTATATATCCAATCGGCAATACAGTTACATAATCATTACACAGCATAATTAACTAATAGCGCAGTGATATAGATTAGTTATATTCTGTTATCTTCATTGGCATGTCCCTTGCTATATAGTCGATAAACAATTTAATTGAAAGGAGACAAAACCATGAAGAAACTAATGACAATGATTGCGGTGATCGCCGTCGCGGCGGTCTTGGCATCGTCCCCGGCGGAGGCACGCAGGGGATGGGGAGGCGGTTATCAAGGCGAGGGGTATTATGACCTTACCGCCGCACCCGGCTTGAATTTAACGGCAGAACAGGTAACGACACTGAACGCACTGCGTGACGCCCATCTGCGTGACGTCAAACCCCTCCAGGATCAGATGTACAGCAAGAGGGGCGAATTGAGGAACCTGTGGCTGGAGCGGACGCCGGATCAAAAGAAGATACTAGCGGTGCAGAAGGATCTGCAGACCCTACGGGACAAGCTGTATGAAAAGGGAACTCTCTATCGTCTCGATGCACAGAAGGTTCTGTCGCCGGAGCAGCAGGCGCAGGTTCAGACTTACGGAACAGGGCGGGGATACGGATACGGTTACGGCAAGGGGATGAGAGGTCATGGCGGCAAGGGGATGAGAGGTCATGGCGGCATGGGCATGAGGGGTTATTAATCAACAATTAAGGACAACAAGATTTTCAACAAAAGAGAGAGGAAAGGAAAAGAATTATGAAAACAAAACGGATTGCTGGTTTGATAATTGTTACGGTGTTTCTTTTGACCGCTTCTTTGGCCTTTGCAGGCCCCGGGAAGTGGGGTGGCCGCGGGAGCGGCGGCTGGGGCATGGGTACCCCTTACCAGGGGATGTATAACCCTGCCAATCTCGAAACTTTTTCAGGTGAAGTGATCGGACTGGAACAGACCGTTCCCATGAAGCGGATGAACCAGGGGATTGCCCTTGTGGTCAAGACGGAGAAGGAAACGGTTACCGTCCATCTCGGGCCGAACTGGTACATGGAACGCCTCGATGCTAAAATTGCTAAGGGCGATCAGGTGGAAGTCAAAGGGGTTCGTACCACCTTGGCGGGTAAACCTGTCATTATTGCTGCTGAGGTGAAAAAGGGCGAGAATGTTCTTGTCCTTAGAGATGCCTCCGGGGTGCCTGTGTGGTCCGGCTGGGGCTGGAAAAGATAACAGAATTCCAAGGAAAGGCGCCACAGGAGGCCGGTGCCTTTTCTCTGATCCGATCTTATACGTTAACCATTCTTCTATATGGAAGATCAGGG
>JAPLJQ010000123.1 GCA_026388495.1 Deltaproteobacteria bacterium
ATGCCCGGATTGAGTAGAGAATTCTGAACGCCCACCCTGTCGTGCCGTACGATGAGGCCGAAATTCTGAGAGAGCGGAGTTACATGATGCAGTTCAAGTATGGATTGAATGACCGTCCCGGCTGGTCGGAAATGTTTCTTTTGGGGTTGCAGTGGTTCGCCGTGGCAATTCCCATCATTATCATCATCGGGAAGGTCACGGGCGGGTTTCATTCCAACAACCCCGGCGACCAGATCGTCTATCTGCAAAAGCTGACGTTTGTCATGGCGATTGCCCTCCTGTGCCAGATTCTCCTGGGGCACCGTCTCCCCCTCATCATCGGTCCGTCGACGGTACTGCTCATCGGGATCATCGCAAGCCAGGAATTCGATACGGATACGATCTATTCGGCAGTCCTGTGCGGCGGGTTCCTTCTGACTTTTTTAAGCATCACCGGTCTTTTCGGTTACCTACAGAGACTGTTCACCATGAGGATTGTCGCCGTTGTCCTGTTGCTGATTGCCTTCAGCCTGTCGCCGACCATCTTAAATCTGATTACTGTTGCCGGCACGGGAACAACGCCATTGATGAATCTGCTTTTTTCCCTGATGCTTACCTTTGCCATGTTCATATTGCACAGAATACTTACAGGCGTCTGGAAGTCCACCCTGATTGTCTGGGCAATGGTTCTGGGAAGCCTCCTGTATTTCCTGTTGGTTCCCGGAAGCATGAATATGTCAACCTTCTTGAATGTCGGCCTGGTATCCGGTTTTTTCAGCCATTGTATCACGAAGTTGTCCTTTGATGCAGGGGTCATGATTTCGTTTCTGTTTTGTTACATGGCCCTTGCCGTCAACGATCTCGGCTCGATTCAATCCATGAATGAGCTTCTTAAACCGCCGGATATGTCCAGGAGAGTTACCCGCGGTATGATCGTTACCGGCCTGGCGAACATGGCGTCGGGATTTCTGGGCGTGATAGGACCCGTCAATTATTCCCTGAGTCCGGGAGTGATTTCGTCAACAGGGTGCGCTTCCCGGTTTGTCCTCCTGCCGGCAGCATTCCTGCTTCTCCTTCTGTCGTTTTCGCCGGCGGTCATCGGTTTCATCGGAAACGTTCCCCCCGTCGTCATCGGGAGCGTCCTCATCTATATTCTGTGCGCTCAGATTGCCGCGGGGTTGATGGTGGTATTCGAGTCGGAAAAGGCGTTTCAATTTAACAGCGGTTTAATCATTGCCCTACCCATTCTGCTGGGAACGATCATTGCCTTCTTGCCCGCGGGGATCATGAATACGTTCCCGACCGTCTTGAAGCCGGTTTTGGGAAACGGGTTTGTCGTGGGGGTCGTTACCGCCCTTGTCCTTGAGCATGTGATCTTCAGAAAATGATCTTGCCTTATTCCAATTCCAAATCAAAGCGCTATCTTCGTTGGCTTCGTCATCGGCTCCTCGGCGTATTACTGTATACGCCTGCGTCACCTCTTCCTTGCCGCCTTGATTTCATCTTTGATTTGGAACCGGAATTACACCCTCGTCAACTGCCGGTATTTGATCCGGTGGGGCTGGTCTGCGGCGGCGCCGAGGCGGGCCCTTCTGTCCGCTTCATACTCAGAGTAATTTCCGTCAAACCAGACCGTCCGGCTGTCTCCCTCAAAGGCAAGGATATGGGTGGCGATGCGGTCCAGAAACCAGCGGTCATGGCTGATCACGACGGCGCAACCGGCGAAGTTATCCAGCGCTTCCTCCAGGGCTCTTAAGGTATTCACGTCGAGGTCATTGGTCGGTTCGTCCAGGAGGAGCACGTTGGCGCCCTCCTTCAAGATCCTGGCGAGGTGAACCCGGTTTCGCTCCCCTCCGGAAAGGGAGCTCACCTTTTTCTGCTGATCCGTTCCGGAGAAATTGAAGCGCGCAACGTAGGCCCGGGAGTTCATCTGATGATTCCCGAGTTGGACGATATCCTGACCTTCCGAGATCACCTCCCAGATGGTTTTATCCGGGTCGAGGACATCGCGGCTCTGATCTACATAGGCGAGCTTTACCGTCTCCCCGATCTGGATGGCGCCGGAATCGGGGGACTCCTGGCCGGTGATCATCCGGAAGAGGGTGGTTTTCCCCGCACCGTTCGGGCCGATGACGCCCACAATCCCGCCGGGCGGCAGGGAGAAGGATGTCCCTTCCATCAGGAGACGGTCCCCATAGGCTTTACCTACATTTTCGCCCTCGATGACGACCTTTCCCAATCTTGGCCCCGGGGGAATGTAAATTTCCAGTTCTTTAGGGAGTTTTTCGCTTTCCTGTGTCAGAAGTGTCTCATAGGAACTGATGCGGGCCTTCGATTTCGCATGGCGCCCCTTTGGAGACATCCTGATCCACTCCAACTCGTGCTGCAGGGTCCTCTGTCGTTCCGTCTCCCTTTTTTCTTCCACCTGCAGGCGTTTCTGTTTCTGTTCCAGCCATGACGAAT
>JAPLJQ010000420.1 GCA_026388495.1 Deltaproteobacteria bacterium
AGTTTGGCCATACGCTGTCCTCCTTAGAAATCGTTATTGACTCATACCAATTCTAAACTCGATCGGCCTCGTCCACCGAGAAATCTTGTGAATCGACCCCATTTCCTCTGTGTGGCGGTATAACTACAGGCAAAACGGGATTGGCTTGTTTCCTCTATTTCTCCGGGAACTTAAATAGTTCAATTACAAAATCGAGATCATCTTCGGTTGCAAAATGAGCAAACCTTATGCCCTTCCAGTTGCCGCTCGACAGGACTTTTTGCCCTTTTGTTTTCAGATCCGCCACGGCGTGGTCATAATCCTTTACCCCGAAGGCAATGTGGTGAAGGCCCGGGCCTTTCTCCTTCAGAAAGTCAGCGTAAATGCTCTTGTCATCAAGGGGCTGGACAAGCTCCCATTCCAAATCGCCAATGTCACACATCGCCACCTTGTAGGCAAAATCAGTCACATCATCATATTTGTAAAGATCGTCAACGGTTTTTGAGCTTATTTCCGAAATTTTCCACGGACCAATTCCATACATATTGGCGTAAATCTTAATAGCCTCATCAAGGTCTCTTACAACAAATGCAATCTGAATCACTTTGGTAAACATTGATGCGCCCATAAAAACCTCCTTGGTTGATAGATTAATGATTAACAGCTCTAAACACGCACATTTCGGGCCAAAAGGCAGCCTTTCCCAGTTGCTAAAGAGTCGCATGTTAAAGACCGGTGGCCATATCAAACCAGAGGGGTAAATCTTTTCTGCCTGCAATTGAGGTGTAAAAACGGGGACTCGGATTTGCTCGGAGAATCAAATGATTGGTCCGGTCCTATGGGGAAAACCCACATAAACTACGGTCACTACAACTGCCGATAGGTTAAGAATTTTTCACCTTCCGGGGTAATCACCGTGCCCTGTTTGGTTTTGCCCACCGTGATCAGTCCCGCAAGGCGCATCGTTTTGAGAATTTTTTTCATATTACCCTCGGTAAAAAAAAAGTTGTTTTTGAGCATTTCCTTCTGAATAGTGTTCCGACCGCATACCGCGTTTTTCCTTTGCGTTAAAATGGCAAGAAATTGACAAATCATTTCATTGGTGTATTTGCCAGTCGACAGGTCCCTTGAAATCCGATCGAACGCACGGTCGTCACCCTGCTGTCGTTCTTTTAAAGAATTCTCATAGTGGGCCTTTATATTATCCGGCAGGTGACCTAATTCAATCTCCATTTTGGCTTCAGACGAAAAACAGACATACTCAGCAGTATTGATTAATTCTCTTATGTTGCCGGGCCAGTCATAAGCCAGTATACAGTCGATGACATCCTGAGACATCCGTTTCTCTATTTTATATTTGCTTTTAAGATACTTGTTAATAATATAGATCAGATCCTCCTTGCGGTCTCTTAGTGGCGGAATCTTTATGGCCAGGGTGTTGATTCTGTAATAGAGGTCTTCTCTGAACTTATTGTTGGCTATGGCCTCGTTGAGATTTTTGTTTGTGGCTGCGATGACCCGCACATTAACAGGTACGATTTTGGATCCGCTAACACGCATTACTTCTTTTTCCTGAAGGACCCGCAGCAGTCTTGACTGAACGTTTAGGGGAGTGTCGCCTATTTCATCCAGAAATATCGTACCTCCGTGGGCCTGCTCGAAAAGCCCTATTTTCCCTCCCCGTTTCGCCCCGGTGAAGGCGCCATCCTCATAACCGAACAGCTCGCTTTCGATCAGACTCTCGGACAACCCCGCAAAATTTATGGGCACAAAGGGTCCATCCCTGCGGGGGGAATTCCTGTGTATCGAATGGGCAAACAGCTCTTTGCCGGTACCGCTTTCACCCGTAATCAGAATGTTCATTTCGGTTTTGGCGAAATTGCGCGCCTTATCCAATAGAGCTTGAAATTTTTCGCTTTTACTCCATATGTCGGAATAGTCATATTTGGTGACGTAACCCTTTTCTGATAGCTTTATTCTCACATGTTCTTCTATTTTCTGGATCCTTTCGATTTCCCGGAACGTGTAGATATGGCTATTTTTCTTGCTGCCGATAACAGGGATTTTATTGATAAGAATCTTTCTTTTATTATGTGAATAGATGCCGGCTGACCTGCCCCCACTATGCGAATCTTCGACCAGATCCGCCAGTTTATCGAAACCGCCTATCACTTCTTCAATACTTCTTGTGACCAAATTTCCCCTGTCGATATTGAGAAGCTTTATAACCGAGGTGTTGACGCGATCTATCTGTTCATATTCATTTACCGATACTATCCCGTCGTCAAATTCATCAAAGATGATCTCCATATGTTTACGCAATATTTCTGATCGATCCAAAGCAGTTGTCAGTTTGCGGCTAGACTCTATCAAGAGATTGTGGTAGGAATTTGCAAATATTTCCAGGTATTCGAGATCCAGTTCCAGGGCAATTAACAGCCGCAGAAATGAATGGATGCTGATTGTTCTGGGTCCGATATCGATTACATTTTTAATGCCCTTGGGCACCAAGTGAGTCATTCCCGGCGAAACGGCTGTATTAATGCCGTTAATATCTATTTCTTTGTCTATCCAATAGGGGATATAGTAAAGATGATCAATACCGAAATTGATAAGTGACTCGATGGTGTCCTCAGTTGCAGCACGAGGATGGTTCACGAGTAACACCTTATGGTTCTTAGGGAGTCTGAGCAGCTTTTCGAGATTAAAGCAGGTTATTATTCTTTTTGGTAGAAGAATGGGGGTATTGGGAAATAGACTCAACGCCTCCTGTCTTACTGCCTCATTGGATAACATGATCAAATCGGGGTTTATTTTCGATTTCGGCTTTTGCCCAGAAGAGAGGGCGAACATTTTTACTTCATGGCCGATGACTTCATGGATCGTGTCGTACAGGAACTGGGTGATGTTCTTGTCCAGTGAAAAGATCAACAGGCTCTTTTTAGGTCTAA
>JAPLJQ010000556.1 GCA_026388495.1 Deltaproteobacteria bacterium
AACGGGTGGCGGATGAGCCGCAAGCCCCGCAGGTCTGAGGGGGACGCGTCAGCGTTCACTCAGTCTGAGGAGCGGTCGGCTCTATTGCCTTGATAGGCGGAGCGTGAGCGCAGCCTGTCATGGCAATAGCGAAGCAGCCGCCACCCGATAGGCTGAACGGGAGCGGGTACCGCTCACGGTCAGCCTATCATGCCAATAGCGCGTTAGACAGATACAATTCCGCCTTAAGCGCCTCCGTCTCCTACCTGATGGATGCTGATGGTATGACTGTGGCCTCCTCCAACCGGAACGATCCGGACAGCTTTGTAGGGAAATCCTATCGTTTTCGCCCTTACTTTCAGGAAGCATTCAGAGGCAATCCCTATCGTTATTTTGCACTGGGCATTACTTCCGGAAAGAGAGGTTTTTACGCAAGCCACCCGGTTCAGAATCGTTTAGGTAAAGTGGTTGGTGTGGTCACGATGAAAAAGGATATTGACGAGCTTGAGACCTTTTTCAGCAAATACCCCTTTTGCTTTTTCATCAGCCGTGACGGCATTATTTTTCTTTCCAGCACACCGGCAATGAATCTAAAAAGTTTCTGGCCGCTGGACAAAGCCGCACGGGAAAAATTGATAGCTTCCCAGCAATTCGGCAATAAACTCTTTGAAGCCTTTATTGAAAAGGAAATTGCCGATGGTGCGGAAGTCACTTTAGAAGGGAATGATTATTTAGTTTCCAGGAAGATGATTGACAGCGACGGATGGTCGATTGTGCTTCTGGCCCCGACAGATCGTATAAGGATTTACAAATTGATCGGTATTCTGGGAACGATTTCCGTATGCTTTTTAATTGTGGTTTTTTCAGGCGTTATCTATGTCATAGACAGATCCAAAGAGGCCATTCGGCAAAGCGAAGAACTTTATAAAACCCTGGCAGAAAGTTCCTTTGCCGCCGTTTTCATAGTGCAGGACGGGAAGTTCCGCTTTATTAATGCCAGCGCCATTACCTATGCCGGCTATACCGCGGAAGAGATCATAGGCCGGGACTCCGACATCATTGTTCACCAGGAAGACAGAGAGAGGGTGAAGAGTATGGCAAAGGAGATGCTATCCGGGGCGCGCAACGCGGCATTTGATTTCAGGATGGTGACCAAAGAGAATCACATCAGATGGATTTCGCAAACGGTAACTCCCATCCAGTACGGCGGGAAACCGGCTATCCTGGGCAACGCCATAGACGTTACTGAGCTCAAGCAGACAGAGGCGGTGCTGCAAGAAAGCGAGGAAAAATACAACCGGTTTTTCAGGACTTCGATGGATTGCGTCTTCATAACATCAAAAGATGGAAACTGGATCGATCTGAATGATGCGGCAGTGGAGTTATTCGGCTATTCAAACCGTGAGGAGCTAATGCAGGTGAAGATCCCGAATATCTATGTCAACCCGGAAGAACGGGCAAAGCACATCAGTATCATCGCAGAACGCGGCTATACTAAGGAATCCCCCGTGGATTTGCGCAGAAAAGACGGCACGATAAGGCACACGCTTAT
>JAPLJQ010000520.1 GCA_026388495.1 Deltaproteobacteria bacterium
GAAGGCCAGCGGGGAGAAGGCAAGCTGCCGGCTGTCCGCTGCCTGACACTGGATGATGGGGATAATCGCGGGAAAGGAGTCCTCGCCGATATGGCAGAGGAACTTCAGTGTGTCGAGTTTTGTGAACAGTGCCTCGGCCCAGGGTTTTAGGATCCGATCTTTCTCGCCCACCCGGGCAGCGGATTTCGCAATCCGGGTGAGCAGTGCGGCAATGGCGATCCTGGCGAGGGGAAGCCCTTCTCTGCCGCAGGTCTCCGCGAGATCCAGGTAGTGGACCGTGTGGATTCCGAAGTAGGCATTGTAGCGAAACATGGGCTTGTTGTTGAACATCTCGAAGTCTTCGCCATTGCCCAGCTCATGGGTCCAGACGGCCTTGCCGCGCCAGAGGCGCCGATCAAGGGTCATGATCAGAAATCCGGTCCGAGGATTGCTTTTTACGTGCTCCTTGCTCTTCCCCTCCGAAAACTGGCCCCAGATCAGCCGGGTGGGCGTCTTTGCCTGCAACGCGGTGATCAGGGTGATGTGGGGCAGTCCTTCCGGGTTTACCGTGGCGATCAGTCCCACCTTTGCCTCGGCTTCGAACTGCTTCATGTCCTCTTCGGCAAATCGGCTATATACATTCATTTTTGTTCATCCGTTTGATGCGTACTTTCGTGAAAAAGGATAAGATCAAAGCCCGACAGCAAGCAACATCACTTTCTACTTATCTACATTTTTGGTCGTGTGCAAAGATTTTCGATTACTCTTTAAAAGCGAGGCATTACATAAAGCCGAGAAGACGCCCTATTGCACTTGCTATCGTCGCTGCAGCTCCGCCGGTCTGAATGCCAGCCTTGATCTCTTCCCAGTAGTTCTGAACTTTGCTGACCTCTTTGCCATTTCTTATTGCCTCAATCATCCGATCTGTCGCCTCAGTGAGAGTATCTCTCATTGATACGTCGTACTTACCGAAAGACTCTCTAAGGGCATCAAATAAACTGTCAACTTCCCCTCTGTGGAGTCCATAGTTCTTAATAATGAAGTCGCCTGGATTCTGTATTATTCCGTATTGAGTGATCGTTCCGGAAAGTGTTGAGCCCTCTGCTTTTTTCAAATTGGAGTGTAGGCTGCATTATGTTTACCACAATTGACGAAGCTTGCTTCTGCCGCGATTCTAACGCCTCTCCCAAATTTGCCGGGAGCATCTTTGCCAGGTAAGGGACGAGAGTATCAAGGGATATCCCGCCAGCGACTTCGTCCTTGACCTTGACCACCTCAAGCCGCTTCGAGATACCGGACGCCACTGTCGATCAGGGCTTTCGCAATGATGATCTTGTCCTCGGTCTTTATGAACGTCCCAATGTTCTGAAAACCGTCCCGGGGGCCAACCTCGACGATCCATATGCTATTGTCCATCAGATCACCCCTTCGTCCCGCATTTTTCTCACTTCATCCTCGCTCAGTCCCAAGCCGCCGAAGATTTCCTCGTTGTGCTGTCCGAGCGTCGGCGCCGGCGTTTTCACGGACGGTTTCGTTTCAGACATCTTGATATGGCAACCCGTCAGTTTGGTGCGACCGACCAAGGGATGATCGATTTCGACGAACATCTCCCTCGCCCCGGCAATGTGCGGATCTTCCACGACCTGCTTCACGTCATAGATCGGCGCCGCCGGAACGCCCGCCTCCAGCAGTGTATCGACAACGCTGTTCACCTGTCGCTCTTTCGTCCACGCCTCAATCAGGGGTTTCAACACCGCATGATTCTTCACCCTGTCCTTGACGGTCAGGAACCGCTCGTCATCGATGAACACATCCAATCCGATGGTTTTGCACAGAACGGCATACAGCTTATTGTTTCCCGCCCCGATGACGCAATATCCATCCTTCGCTTCGAAGGAATCGTAGGGATAAACGGCTTCGTAGCGGTTCCCGATTCTCTCTGGAACCCTCCCATCCACCAGATAGATCTGCGTGATGATTTCCATGCTGGCGACGACGGAATCGACCAGAGACACATCGATCTTCTGCCCAACGCCATGCTGATCTCTGTAGCGTATCGCCGAGAGCATGCCGATCGCCACGGATAACCCCCCAAGGACATCGCCCATGGCGGTACCTGTTCTCGTTGGAGGTTGTCCGGGCCACCCCGTCGTGCTCATCAACCCGCCCATGGCCTGTCCGATGATGTCATAGCCGGGTCGGTCTTTGTATGGCCCATAATGACCGAAGCCGGAAACGGCAGCGTATATGATCTTGGGATGAATTTTCTTGAGGTCTTCATAACCGAGCCCCAGTTTTTCCATGGTGCCGGGTCGGAAGTTTTCGACCACGATGTCGGACGTACCGACCAGTTTGAGAAAAAGCTCCTTTCCTTTGGAAGATTTTAAGTTGAGCGTGATTCCTTTCTTGTTCCTATTCAGATTCATATAATAGATGCTTTCGCCGTTGATAAAAGGACCCAGGAACCGGGAGTCGTCGCCTTTCCCGGGCTCCTCGATCTTGACAACTTGCGCGCCCATGTCGGCCAACATCATGGTGGCGAAGGGACCGGCTAAGACTCTCGTTAGATCGACAATTCTCAAACCTTCCAATGCGCCCTTGATCACGAACTCTCTCCTTGATGAAAGATATGGTCCTCTCTTTAGCCTACTTTACACACAAGATTGTTTGGAATGGAAAGTAGAATTGCACCTGTTTCCACGATTTTTCAACAATTATCCGTTTCGCCATAGAAGGTTAGGAAGGTAGAAGCATATTTTCCATTCTCAGGGGCGATTATCGGCGCAGTCACTACTGCTCCACCAATTCGACGCGCCTGTTTTTATCACGCCCTTCCTCGGTACGGTTCGTGACGACCGGAGCGATCGGCCCAGCGCCCTGCGCCTTCAGGCGGGTCGCTGCGACGCCATGACTCTTGGTGAGCGCCTGGACCACCGCCTCGGCCCGTGCCTGCGAGAGCTTCATGTTTGCCTCGAGCTGTCCCACAGAGTCGGTGTGACCGACCACGAACAGCTTGAGGCCCGGGTCCCTCGCAAGCAATTTTGCAATTTCCTGCAGAGCGGCCTGCGACTCCGACTTCACCTCGGCCTTCCCGGTGTCAAAGTAGATCCCATGGACGGTGACGTGGCCCGTTGATTTAATATCGTTCCCGAAGGCATTGGCGTTGGCGGTAATGTCTTGGGCCATCCCTGCCTTCTCGACAATGGTGAGCCATATTTTTCCGTTGCCCTTCTCAACCTGGGCCCAGATCTCCTTGCCGTCTTTCACAATCTTCCCGTTCACGAACCGGTTGCTGTTTTTGTCAATAAAGAGGACGGCGCCCTGGACGCTCTTGATGGCGTTCTCATAGTTCCGGACGACCGCGAGGCCGCTTGCCTCCCTGGAACGGTCCTCTATCCGGTAGCTC